>NZ_JCACKI010000027.1:39323-66687 GCF_059505325.1 Tildeniella sp. | reverse complement strand
CTGACCGCTGACCGCTGACCGCTGACCGCTGACCGCTGACCGCTGACCGCTGACTGCTCATTCTGTCTAACCACTAACAACGAATGACTAAAAACCAATCCCTAACTGCTACTCAACTGTGTCCAATATTTCTCATAAAGCTCCGTAGTTGCCTCTTTGACCGGTGCAATGCCCTCGCATTTGGTTAACAAGTTTTCTGATGGAAAGAGGATTTCATTGTCGCGCAGTGGCGCAGGCAACTGGTCATGCGCCGATTGATTGGGAGTCGCAAAGTTGAGACGCTCGGTCATCTGAACCGCAACAGACGGTTGCAAAACATAGTTAATCCAGGCGTAAGCGACATCGGGGTTGGGGGCAGTTTTGGGAATGACCATCGTGTCGCTCCAGAGTGAGGTGCCGCTGCTGGGAATCGCATACTTCAACGCGGGATTGGCAAGCGTGACTGCCATTGCATCGGCTGAGTAGCCCATCGCAATGAGCAAATCGCCAGCAATGAGTTGATCGCGCCATGCATCTGTGGTGAACGAGGCGATCGCGGGTTTCAACAGCGTCAGTTTTTCGTATGCCTGTTTAATTTCTTGAGGATTGCTGGAGTTATAAGAGTAGCCGAGCGATCGCAGCGTTGCGCCCATCACCTCTCGCGTATCGTTAATCAACGTCATCCGACGCGACAGGGTTTGCTGATGTGTCCATAAATAGCTCCAGTCGGTTGGTGCCGGGTTGAGCTTAGCGCTGTTGTAGATTAAGCCCGTTGTCCCCCAGCTAATGGGCACATGGTAACGGTTACCTGGGTCGTGAACGGACGATTGGAACCTTGGCAGAATATTCTCCAAACCTTGAATACGGCTCAGGTCAAGCTGTTGCAGCAGCTTGAGTTCAATCATCTTTGCCACCGTGTAATCTGAGGGATAAATGATGCTGTAAGCCGCGCCTTTGCCTGCCTGAAACGCCGCCAGCATGGTTTCGTTGGAGTCAAACGTATCAGCAATCACTTTTACGCCCGTCTGTGCTCTAAACCCTTCTAGCAAGGCATCGTCGATATAACTTGACCAGGTGTAAATGCGTAGTTCATTGGCTGTTCGAGCACTCTGCTGCAAAGGGCGCACTTCCGCCAGCGTCCAGCCACAGCTTGAAAGCGTTAGCCCAGATACGACCCCAGTCGCTGCCTGCAAAAATGCTCGCCGCGATCGGTTTCTGGTGAGGTTGGGTGAGGGGAGAGGGGGAGGCACGATGGGTAAGGGGAGAGGGGTGAGGGGGGTGAGTGAGTGAGGGGGTAGGGGGATGGGGAAGCAGGGGGGTGAAGGTCTTAGGTTTTAGGTCTTAGGTTTTAGGTCTTAGACTTTGAGTTTTAGGTCTTAGGTTAATGCTGCCTCCTGCCTCCTGCCTCTTTCTAGCAACCAACAACTGCCTCTCAATTCGTTGGGATCGCCAGACAATCGCCTGGTGCCCATTGGACGTAGATCGGCAGATCGGCATCGGGTAGTTCGCCGATCGCGTTGGGTTGCATGACGGTGAGACGATCGCCAGAAACGAGGTCAATCACATAGTGGACGTGGGTACCCAAGTACATCACATGCCGCAAGCGCCCTTCAAAGCAATTAATCACATCGGTGGGAATGGTACGGGTGACGTGAATTTTTTCGGGGCGCACGCTGACAACAACCTGTCCAGAGGTTAACGGGGTCGATGTTTCAAGCGGTCTGACTTTCATCTTCAGCCCATTGGTGGTCGTAATCCAAAGCATGGCGGGGTGAGCGCCCTCAATTTTCGCCGGAAACAGGTTTGTATCACCAATGAAATCAGCCACGAAGGCAGTTTGCGGCTGCTCGTAAATGCGGTTAGGTGTATCAATTTGCTCGATTTTGCCGAGATTCATCACGGCAATGCGATCGGACAGACTAAGCGCTTCTTCCTGATCATGCGTCACCATGATGAACGTTAATCCTAGCTCCTGGTGCAGGTTTGACAGTTCTACCTGCATTTCTTTACGCAGCTTCAGATCAAGTGCACCCAGTGGCTCATCCAACAGCAGTACGGCAGGACGGTTGACAAGGGCGCGTGCCAGCGCCACCCGCTGCTGCTGCCCACCAGAAAGCTGAGCCGGAAAGCGGGTCGCAAACGCTTCCATCTTGACGAGTTTCATCGCTTCCTGGACGCGATCGATGATTTCTGCCTTACTCCGTTTCTTAATGCGCAGCCCAAAGGCAATGTTTTCGCGCACGGTGAGATGGTTGAACAGCGCATAGCTTTGAAAGACCGTATTGACCGGACGGCGATACGGCGGCACCTGAGTCATCAATTGACCCTGGATCAAAAGTTCTCCTGCGGAAAGAGAATCGAACCCTGCAATCATTCGCAAGGTTGTGGTCTTGCCGCAGCCAGACGGACCCAAAATGCTAAAAAATTCGCCTCGACGAATGCCCAGGTCAACGCCTCGCACAGCCGTTTCACCATTAAATACCTTAAAAACTTTACGGAGTTCAACATCAAACCCGGTATCAGTCGCCGTAGAGCGCTGGTTATGCGTGATGGTTTGAGACATAGTGGCAATTCCCTATGGTTGATTCCGTACACAAGGTGCAATTGAGGTGCAAGAAGGGGTTTGAGTGTGTCGCTAAACGCTTTCTGAAGCCGACACTTAGTGAGATTTGTCCATCTTCTGATAAAGTGACGGATTGTACGTATCGTTTTATTTTACTAGCGCTGACTTCATACGCTTCTCCTTATAACCGCTTCTAAACCTGAAACGATCGCCCAACGTTCGATGCCAGAAAATTTTCTAACAGCCAATTAACTTAGGATACGGTACTGGTGAACGTTACATTGCAGCATCCAAAGAGGTCATCAGATGGAACAGCGCCTTGTTTTAGATTGCCCAACTTAATGCTTAATGACTCATTGATGCTCGTCAACTATCGCAAACAGACGAGCCGTTTGCAGTTAACGCTAACCCTGATGTCTGTATGACTTTAACTCAACCGTCCACCATTACGACTCAGCCCACATCCCGCACTGTGGGGCGACGCTACCAGTCAATTGCGGTCATGATGGGCATTTCGTTGGTCTTGCTGGCAGGCATTGGAAGCCGCCTTGCCTACCTGCAGCTGGTGGAGGGCGATCGCAATCGTCAGCTAGCCGAAAATAATCGGATTCGCTTAATTCCAAGACAACCAGAGCGGGGCAAAATCGTCGATCGCAAGGGCAAAATGCTGGCAGGTAGCCGTTTGTCGCATTCGGTCTTTCTTTGGCCCCTGGCGCGTAAGAAGGCAGAATGGGCAAGCACGCTACAGCGTTTGTCTCAAATTCTCAACGTGCCGGAAGCGAACATTAAAAATCGTTTGGAGCAAGCAGGTTATACATCGCCATTTCTGGTACGCATTGCGCGGGGCGTGAGTCCAGCACAGGTGACGGCGCTGGCAGAATACGGTGGCGAGATGGAAGGCGTGCAGGTGGATGCTGAGGCGGTGCGCTATTATCCCAACGGCGATCTAGCCGCTCATGTGATTGGCTACACAGGCGAAATGGACGATCGTGAGCTTGAAAAGCGCAAAAGTGAAGGCTATCGGCTGGGCGATGTCATTGGTCAAATGGGCATTGAGGCGACCTACGAAACGCTGCTACGCGGCGAATGGGGCGGGCAACAAGTTGAAGTGGATGGCGCTGGGCAGGTCGTACGAGTGCTAGGTAAAAAGCCTACGCAAACAGGCAAAGATGTTCAACTGACACTGGATCTGGATTTGCAGAAGGCAGCGGAGGCAGCACTGGGCGATCGCAAAGGGGCGATCGTGGCGATCGATCCCACCAATGGCGCAGTCCTTGCAATGGTTAGCCGTCCAACCTTCGACCCCAATTTATTTTCCACCCGCATTACCGATGCCCAGTGGCAACGTCTGCAAAGGAAAGATCATCCCTTTGTTAACCGCGCTGTGCAGGGCTTTCCACCTGCCAGCACGTTCAAAATTGTCACCACCACAGCGGGTTTAGAAACAGGCAAGTTCAGCCCAGACACGGTACTGGGCACCTACCCATCGCTGACTGTGGGCGGCATTGAATTTGGCGATTGGAACCATGCTGGTTTTGGTCCGCTCGGCTTCGTCGGCGCGTTGCAGTGGAGTAGCGACACCTTCTTTTATCAGATTGGGATGGGTGTGGGCGATCGCAACCTCATCCAGTGGACACGACGCTACGGCTTTGGGCGCAAAACAGGCATTGATCTGGGCGAAGAAGAAAGCCCCGGACTCGTGCCCGATGATGAATGGAAGCGCAAAGAAGTCAAAGAAGGCTGGTTTTTGGGCGATACGGTCAATATGTCGATCGGACAAGGCTTTCTCCAGGCAACTCCTCTCCAGGTTGCCGTGATGTTTGCCGTACCTGCCAGCGGCGGCTATTTGGTCAAGCCACACCTGCTGAAAGACAACGAAGCTGCCCAAAACTGGAGCGAATCCCTCAACCTGAAGCCAGACACCATTCGTATTCTCCGCGAAGGACTTCGTGCTGTAGTCGATGGTGGTACGGGTGCAGCGCTTGATGTGTCGTCACTGCCGCCTGTCGCTGGCAAAAGCGGCACCGCTGAAGATATCGGACGGCAATCTCACACCTGGTTTGGAGCCTTCGCGCCCACTGCCAAACCAGAAATCGTCGTCGTTGCGTTTGGCGAAAATTCCGGTGGTGGTGGTGGTTCCTTCGCTGCCCCTATGGTGCGTCAAGTACTAGAGGCATATTTTCATCCGCAAAAGGCAATTACTAGTCCCAGTCAGATTGAGCCAGTGCCAACGGATTAGGGCAGGAGGCAGGAGGTAGAGGGCAGGAGGCAGAGGGCAGGAGGCAGAGGGCAGGAGGCAGAGGGCAGAGGGTAGGAGGCGGGAGGTAGAGGGTAGAAGTAATTCAAAACTCGAAGCTCAAAACTCGAAATTTAGCCTTTAGCTTTCATCCTTTCTCCCGTCTCCTGCTATCAACTGAGGCAAACTCGGACTAGACTATTTAAAACAATCCTGATGTCGTGATGGGCTGGTCGTCCCTTTGAATGTCCTTGTCTGAAATTCCCTGCTTGAATTTGGCGATCGCACCTTTACGCGCCGCCAACCACTTTGCGATTCACGTCACACAGGCTCCGTATCCAGGGGGTTATGTTCTGCATGACTGTCTGTGGTCGGAGTCCTTAAAGCATCTGTGGGACGGCTGGCAAGAGATGTTTTCGACCAGAAGCCTACCGGACGTGCCGCAAGTCTCACAAGTCGATGCCCTGCCTCCTAATCTCATCTTGCCACTGGAGACACCGCCATCAGCTCCCACTCCGCCCATCAGCCAGTCGGGGCGGTTGATGCAAAGCCTGGGAATGAGCCTCTGGCAGTGGCTTTTTGATGGTGCCATTCAGGGTAGCCTCAACCATAGTCAGGGGATTGCGATGGGGCAATCGAAACCGCTGCGGCTACGGCTGGAAGTGCGTGATCCGAACTTGGTGGCGTTGCCGTGGGAAATTATGCAGGATGGTGCGGGGAAACAGCCCATTTCTCTTCAGCAGCAACTGTTGTTTAGCCGCACGACCAGCGATGTCCATCCGTTGCCAGAGCTGCGATCGGACAACATTCTTAAGATTTTGCTGGTGTTGGGTCAGGATTCTGAACCAGCGTCGGGTTTTTCTCATGGCTCTGCAAGTACGGCTCATCCCGAAACACTACAAACCTTGCAGCTTGAGCAAGAAGCCCATGTACTGGCACACCTGCTAACCACGTCTGGCAGCAGTGGTATTGGGGGCGCAACAATTACACCCTGTCAGGTGGATACGCTGGTGCAACCTACGCCAGCCGCTTTGATCAGTCAGCTTGAAAAGCATACCTATAACGTGTTTTTCTATGCGGGACACGGTGTTCCAGCTCCAGACGGTGGGCTGCTGTTTTTGCGACCTGGTATGACTTTGAATGGCACTGAGCTGGCGCAAGTGCTCACTCGCTGTCAAGTGAAGCTAGCAGTCTTTAATGCCTGCTGGGGTGCCCAACCCGATCACGAACCGATCGCAGACTCCACAGTGACACCATCAGTCTCGCGATCGCAGGCGATGCCGCGCAGTAGTCTCGCAGAGGTGCTGATCCATCATGGCGTGCCAGCCGTTCTAGGAATGCGTGATTCCATTACTGACGAAGAAGCGCTGAGTTTTATTCAAGCGTTTGCCAGAGCACTCTCAGGACGAGTGCCAATCGATCAGGCAGTTGCCGTTGCCCGTCAGCATCTGCTCACGCTGTATCGCTTCAACCAACAGGCATGGACGCTGCCTGTACTCTATATGCATCCCGAATTTGATGGCGAACTGTTGCAGCCGCTTGAGGGTGGCTTAACCGCAATGCCAGGACCCATTACGCGCCTGGGACAGCCCAAGCCCGATGCTGCCCTGCGATCGCTCGTCACTGCAAAAGTTTGGCATATTCAGAACGGCTTTATGCGAGTCGGGCGCGATCGGGGCGAAAACGATCTGGTACTACAGGAAGATCAGGGTGGTGTCTCGCGCAAACACGCCGTCATTTTTTGTCGTCAGTCGCAACCCAGTAGTAATGCCGAAACGTCCTACTTTCTCGAAGACGTTTCGCGCTTTGGCACCTGGATGCTGGAGCCTGGTGTGGAAGCCAATAGCTGGCGTAAAGTCCATCGTCAGGAAGTACCCTTGCCACCGGGTACGCAATTAAAATTTGGCAGTTCCCAAAACGAGGCGCTGGAATTTACCACAGCTTTGGACACACCAGGCAGTTCTACCGTTTAAAGGCTTCAATGCCAGAAGCCTCAACTGCCCCTGTGCCGACGTTCAAGTCCATTCTGGAGCAGACATTTCTCACCCAAATGACGTAAATTAGATCGAGTTGCGGAACGGACAGCGATCCCCATGTAGATCACACCAACGAGGTCATTTTTTCAGTGCATGATAGGAGTTTCGCTATGGAAAATAAAGTAATGTGTTCCGACAATCAAGCAAATTCAGAGGCTAATGTTGAGCAAGCGCTGTGGGCAGCACTGCTTCATGCGGAAGGTGTAAGTTCTTCCTGGACGGGAGATGCACCGCTTACCGAAGACAAGTTTATGGTTGCAGAAGACCCGAATGCCAAGATTCCTTACGTCTGGAACCCTGCGACACCTGAGTCAGAACCATTCTTTACAGCCTTAGAGCAAGCGTTACCCCTGGATGACTGGAAAGTAGATGAAGTCGCTACCCGTTCCAATGTGTTCTTTGCCCAGGTGAATCAGCTTTGGTCTACGGCATCCCTCCAAGAATCCCTCATGCAGCGCTTTGCGACCCGCGTTCCCCAACAGTTATTGACTGCGATCGCCACCCGCGCCCAACACGTTTTGTCCAGTTCCATCTCTCTCGCTGATCAGCTCGTGCAGTGTGTTCAAGAGGCACTTCCCAACCTGGCAGAAGACGATTTATACGTCCTGGCACGTCCCCTTGCTCATGCTATGCGAGGCAACGACACCCCCATTGAAGCGACCCTCAATCGCGTCCGTTCTGTTGAATGGGACGCGCTTTCTGAGGTTGAACAGGCTCGTTTAAGTTTGGCGATCGCCCGTTATGCGTTGGCTGAACTAGAAGCAAAGAGTGAAGAGTGAACCAGTTATTCGGTGCTCAGCAAGTAGAATTGATGAAGAATCTTAACGTGTGAATACAAAGCGCGATTACGACCTGGCGCTCGGTACAGTCCGTGCAACCATACAAGAATGGGATCCGTATGGGCTTCTAAAAACTGGCGCACCTCCAGATGAATTTGATAGTGAGATTGCATCAATAGCTAGTCAAATTCCTCGAATTCAATCGAGTCATGATGCAACCCTAGTTATATCGAGTGTGTTCTCATCTAACTTTGAACCACATCTGTTCACACCAGAAAGCTGTAGTGATGTAGGAGAAAAGCTCTACCAAGTTTTGGAGGCGCAAGGATTATTAAAGTAGGATTCAGCGTCGATTAAAAAATTGGAAGCCTTAAATAAATTTTGTAAAATTTGACTCATTCGTTTTAGAGCGGTACGATTTCAGCGATCGGTTGATGGTACAACGCCATTAATTGTTTCTGCTTTAATGTTTCCAGCGCATACGTTCGTCCTTGCGTATCGCTGAACTCAACCTCAAAAACGCCAGGTTCGTACACTTCGACAATGGTTCCAACCTGCCCACGATACAGCCTTAGATCTGGCAAGTCTTCAATCAGTGCGATCACATCCAACAATTTCATTGGTGAATTCATTTGTTAAGCCTCCTTTATAAAATATAACAAGTTACTAACCGAGGAAAGTTCTCGTCATAGCGCACGATCCAGGCACTCCGAACGACTGCCAGCTTTTCAAACCGAGTCATAGAAAAATCAATGACATATTTTTGTCCATGTTGATTCAATTTGCCTGGAACAGCATCATCGTTTTTAACTGCTTGTAACAAAGCATCTCGTAACTCGATTGCGTTTTCTAACCGAATGCCTAATGCCGCTTGAAAAACGTAGGCTTTATGTTGTCCATCCGCATGTTCTGGATTCAGGCAGTAATTAGTCAGCTTTTGCATGTCGATAACGGCTTGGTCAGGGTTGGGTAACTTCATAGATAGACATGACATCCCTGCACGTTAGCCAGCAGCAGTGCCCACCCTTGATCTAAAGATTGACCGTTTTAGGAGGCTTCTTGCTGTCTTTTACTCTCCAAGTAGTCTGCGATCGCTTCAGCTACATCGTCCTCAGCTTTATAAACCCGTAAGTCTGGGTTCTCAGCGTGTTGTTGATCCAGATAAGCTTGTAAGGCTTCTGCATCAGCTAGATGGTCTAGATACAGGCTCGAAGTGGGGAGTTGTCATGCTAGTGAGGTCTACTTCACGCTCATACAAACCTCCAGTCTCCCTTTAGGTCGAGGTGAAACTCAAAAACCACTGTATGAGACCATCTACAGAAGCATCTACAGAAGCGTGTGGCGAAGTTTGCTCAACCTAACGAGAGGATACTAACGCGCAACGTGCGTTCAGTTCGTCCGCAGGTGGCACCAGCGCCACAACATGCGGTACGGGGCGAGGTGTATAACCCACCAATGAAGCGCCTTTGTAGGCGAGGGATGTGCTGGCACCAGAGTCAAGCATGACCGCATCCCGAAAACCTGCTTTGGCTAGCGCGGCTCCTAAATCAACCGAGCCGATCGGTTCCTGAGAAACCCCAATTTTTGGTTGCCCTGCCTGGTTAATGCCCCAGAAAGCTCGGTGCCGTAGTTCGTTGACGCTATACAGGCGACCAAAGCGCTCAATGGGTTGAGGCTGCTCATTGTCCACAAGCCAGCCAGCCGCCACAAACGCATCTGTAACATCGGGCATTTCCGCCTGAATGCCTTTCAGAGTATTGTGTTTGATGTAATCAAAGGGCACAAACTTAACGGCATTGGGACTAATCAACACCAGCGGACGCTTGGCAAGGAAAGGAATTTCGCCCCGCTTGCCAGGGATAAATTCGCCCTCGGACTGACTTAGAACAGGACCTAGCATCGCATTAGAGTCTAAAAACTCCAGGGAGAAAAACCCACCATCGACGGCTGCGATCGCCCCTGTTCCTTCCAAAATTTTCGGTACCTGATCGCGAGTGCGGGCATGGATCGTCGTTGGTCTACCACCTGAGATGAAAATAAACGGCGTATTGTCAATCGAGGCATCGGTGCGAGCGACAGGAGACGTAAAGTCAAAGGTCTGGTTCCAGGATGGCAGTTTGGGACCACCCCAGGCAACATCCACCATTTCGGTTAGGCGCGATTGCCCAATCCGCCCGATCGTCAGCAGATTATCTGATTGCCCTGCTAATCGCTCATCGTTGTCGTCCATTGTCAGTGCGGCAGCGTAACCTGCCTGTTTCACAGCCGCGACTGCCTGACCGTCAAACTTCCCTTCAGGATAGGTGAAATAGCGCACAGGCATACCCAACTCTAATTCCAGAATGCGCTTCGACTCCTGGGTTTCGATCGCAAGCTCACTTTTGGTTAGCCCTGCCATCACTTTATGACTCACGCTATGGGAAGAGATCGTGATCAATGGGTCTTTTGCCATCTCCCGCAGTTGCTCCCAGGTTAGGCTCGATCGCCCTAGTTTTTTGCTTACTTTGGCAGTGTAAATGGCGAAGAGAGCGGGGTAATTATATTTTTTTAGCAATGGATAGACGTAATCATAATGACCGCTATAGCCATCGTCAAAGGTCAGCAGAATCGGCTTTGCAGGTAAGGGCAGCCCTGTCCGTAGATGTGTGACTAGCTGATCCATGCTGATAGGTGTTAAGCCTTTCTGCTTGATCAGTTGGAGGCGCTGCTCAAACTCTTCGGGAGTGACATCAAAAAACACCTGTTTTTCCGGCAGGATGTCGTGATACATCATCACAGGCACTCTGGCTAACCGGGCGCGTTGGTTAATTTCTGGAAAGGCTGGTGCATTCAAGTACGCCAGCATCTGCGGTGCCACCTGCCCAAGCAACGTACTCATACCGACCGCTGGTTGTTCCATCCACGTTGCCGTTTGAGTGACATCACTCACAAGCTGGGTTAACCCGCCAGTTTGAGTCGATCACAGTGGCTGACACTGCGTTGGCAATACCTCAGTCGGCATGCCAGTCGGCTCCTCTGTACTGGGTGCATACGTCCACGCTGGGTTAAAGAACCCACTGTAGAGTGGCAGCAGCAGCGTCAAGCTGCTGATCAAAACCACCGTGCGATCGCAAACCTGCTGCTGTACAAATGGGTACTTTGCTAGCGCTTTAACCCAAGCTTTCATCATCAACTTCTGTCTTTTTTGCACGACCCCACCTACCACACACGGTTTTAGACAAATGAGCTTAGACGAATTGACAGCGATTAGTGTTCGTGAGGCAATCAAACTCTTGCGGCGCTACAAGCTGTTGATCTCTCAGCTTGCAGTGTTGCGTGAACCAACCTGAAATACCCTTGCTAGATCTACCCTATTTCTGAGCGTTTGTCAGGTTTTTTAGCATACCTGCTGTCTTAAATGCGATCACGGGCTTGATGCCTTACTGTTTAACCTTGTGACGTTCGCTGAAGGTTTGATGCAGGCATTCAGCAAAAAAGCCCCCCAAGGGAGGCTTAGTTATGGTGATTTGACTCTAGGACATCTCTATAATCAGTGATTGCCAAGTCCAAAAACTGTATCAACGATCGCTTGCTACAGGCAACTTTTCCTTGAAAAGAGGTTTAAGCAGCGGATTGTAGAGCTTCCCTAACATTTCGAGCATACGTAAGACCGTTCTTGCAACCTTCAGACAACGGTTATTTGTGAAGATTTTCAACCAATCGATGACGGCAGGTTAGATCGTCTCAGCCCAGGGAACATTAAGCCAGAAGCACTAACAATAGCTGATTCAAGGCGGCTGCTCTCTTCTCCTAGCTCCCGGTTGGCTTCGACAGTTGCTGCCCTTCCTTGACTGCCCTGGTTAAAGCTCACAAAGTTTTGGCTCTTGCTTTACAGCACTGTCGCTGGTCGCTAGCTTTGCCGTTTGCGTGACTATTCCTACTACTTGAATTTCGCTGAGAAAAGACTATGGTGATTGCAACGCCTCAAGAAAACTCTGTCAAGTTGAGAAACCCCAAAAAGCATAACCATTACGGGTTTCGGGATTTTTTCCAATTTGACCAGGACAAGGGCACGATCGTCGATTGGAACGGCAGCAGAAATGTGCTGACCACCGAAGATTTCATCATTGGTCTGGTTGAAGGCTTAGAAGAAGAAGTGGGTGATGCCTCAGCCGCGACGATGTATACGATCGGCTGCGAATGGGGACAAAAAGACGCGTTCTTCTTTGAAAAGTGGTTTGAAAAAGAATTCGATCGCAATCTGCGTCAAACGAACCTCTTGTTTCTGCTTGAAACCTGGTGGTGGCCCTTCACCTCCCAAGGCTGGGGGCGCTGGGAAGTAGACATGGGCGATCGCAAGCAGGGCTTCATGTTTATCAACGTGTTTGACTCTGCGATCGCCCGCAGCCTTGGTGACGTGGGCAAGCCCGTCTGTTTCCTTTATGCCGGACTGTTCGCTGGCTTTTTTACGGAAATGGTGAAAAAGCAGTTGAGCTGCATCGAAATTCAGTGCTACTCAATGGGCGAGACCTACTGCAAATTTCTCCTGGGTGGTCAAGACCGAATTGATGCTGCGTCCTTCTGGCTCAACGAAGGGGCGACCGCTAAAGATATCGAGAAGCGCTTACGTACAGGAGACTTACTACGATGAGTGCGCTAACTCTACCCCAAACGAATGGTTCCAAAGCCCTTCCTGCTGTTGAAGCGTGGCAACGAGACTCTGTACGAACCTTCTTCACAGGCATTAATTGGGAAAACCATACGCCTGCTGTGCAAGCAAACAAACTGAGCTTGAGCGAACACAGCAACGCGCCTCTCAATCTCAAAATGAGCGTCTGTCAGTTTTTCGCTGCGATTAACTGGGACGGTATTGCGATCGCCGCTCCCACAGTTGTACAGCCTGCTCCGCCATCAAAACCTGATGACCTCACTCTAGACAGCTTTTCGGGACTGTTCTAAAGGCAGAAGGCAGAAGCCGGAAGGCAGGAGGCAGAAGGCAGAACTTGATACCGCTGCCCTCCTCTCCCTGACTCCTCCTCTCCCTGACTCCCCCTCTCCCTGACTCCTCCTCTCCCTGACTCCCCCTCTCCCTCACCTCCTCATCCCCTCACCCCTCCTCACCATGCACCCGCAAATCGAAACGATCTTTGATGAAGCCGAACATCGTTATCTCAAGTCCGAAGAGCTAGGCGTGATCAATCAATACGTCAGCTCACTGCCTGAACGTATCGATACCTATCGGACGCTGCGCGATCGTGAACTCGCAATCATGCAGCAGGTAGCAGACCAATTAGAAACAGTGCTGCCTCAGGAAACGGTCGAAAATTTAGAACGCAGCCTTAAAAATGCTCTCTTGCTACTGCGTTACTCCGCTATGGGTATGTTGCTAAACGATGAAGCCTTTGTGCAGGAACGACTGCTAAGTTGGCTGACAACGACGCTCAGTATTTACAATACGCGCGCGATCGATACAGCGCTTTTTCGCCTGCTCAACCAACGTTTGACACAAGCGCTTACGGCTCAGCAGATCAATTTGGTCGGTCCCTACATTGCAAAAGTGCAAACCGCAATCCTGCAAACTCCCACGCTTGCAACCGCTGGTCACTGATTGTCAAGCTCTCGCCCCAAGACTAGAAACCGAGATCTTAAATCAGAGTTTACGGTCTAAAATTCACAGCCGCTGCAACTCTTTCCAGTCAATTTCAACCCCTGGTATTGCTCTATGATTTCTGTCGCCGATTTATTAACAAACAACCGTGTTCCTGGTAACTACTTTGCAGTCGATGCCTATGTGAAGGGTGACTTGGAAATGGGCTTATTGGAGAATCGTCGGGGCGATCGCTTGCTTGCACTCCCCGAAACTCTGATTCAGGCAATTTATGCGGGTCTTCACAAAGAAACGGGACAGGCTTCGCGTCTGGTGTTGTTTAATTGCGGTCGCTGGTGGGGTAAAAACTTTTACACGCGCTTTCGTGAAGAATTGACTGACTACTACGGTACAGCGCTGGCAGATATGTCGGTGCTGGAATTTCTTAACAGCTTACAGTCTTGCTGGGTTGCTTACGGTTGGGGCAAGATCGAGTTAGATCAGTCACATCAGCAGCATGGCTTTCTCATCATAAAAACGTCGAACTCTCCCTTTGCCAGTCAGGCTCCACAAGGTGATGCGCCTGTCTGTTTTCTAGAAGCTGGCGTTTTGAGTGCGTTTTTTAGCCAGTTAACGGGGCGCGAATTGCACTGCATCCAAACGACTTGCGAATCATTAGGTGCAGATCATAACTGCTTTTTGTTGGGCTTAGCCAATCGCCTACAGCCTGCTGAAAGCATGGTTGAAAGCCATCTAGATCACGAGTCTATTATGCAAAAACTTTGCGCCTAGAAGTGAAGCTTTTGGTTATCAGTTGTTAGCTTCTAAAATGGTGGTTTAACAGCGAGAGCAGCTAGCAACGACTGTCGCTAAATGTACTGATCTGATCAAAACTATTGTGCTTAGAGAAAATAAGATAGGCTTTGTATCTGTATGTTTAGAACGATCGCAAATGATTATGAGCGATCGACAACTAGCAACTAAAGACTAACAGCTAATTACTATTTTCGTGATGTGTCTTACCTCCTTTTAAAAGAGTTAAAGCGTTCAAAATATCGACTGTTAGGACTCGTTGGTCAGGGACAATTTGGACGAGTTTACTGTGCTAGTCATCGCAAAACGGGTCGTCTTGTTGCACTCAAAGAACTTGATAAGCATCGGTTCCCCACTCATAAGTTCTTGCGTGAACTACGCTTTCTGCTGAGTTTGCAACATGCCAATATTGTGACCTGTCACGCGTTGGAGCACACGCCAACTGGACGCTATCTCGTGATGGATTACTGCGAAGGCGGCACCTTACGCGGTCTGATGGAAGACGATATACGGTTGCATCCGCTTCAGTGCCTAAAACTGGTCATTGATGTGCTGTTGGGGCTAGACCATGCTCACAGTCGCGGCATTGTTCATTGCGACATCAAACCAGAAAACATTCTGCTGGCATTGCAGGCAGATGGTTGGACGGCTCGCGTGTCTGACTTTGGTATTGCCCGAGTACACCAAGAAAGTACAGACAACCGTGACGGTAACACGGGTTCGCCCGCCTATATGTCCCCAGAACGGTTTTATGGTCAGTATTCTGTTACATCGGATCTTTACGCTGTAGGGATTATGTTGTTTGAATTGCTGGTAGGTTTCCGACCGTTCTCTGGTGTGCCTGCCGCCATGATGTCAGCGCACCTCAATCAGGCTGTCAAAATTCCGGCAACCATTCCGGCTGCACTGCAAGCGGTGATGCACACGGCGTTGCAAAAACTGCCAGCGCGACGGTTTCAATCGGCGACACAAATGGTTGCGGCAGTGCGATCGGCGGTAAAAGCGTCGCGGTCTGAACTTGAGCAGGCATGGACAGATTCAAGACTGCTGCGATCGTCTCTTGTCTTACCAGCCAGTTTGTGCCGCTACGTAAAACAGGAAGCGCTAGCGGCTGAAGTGCAACAGTTGGTTACAGCACCAGTACCACCTCGAACGCATGTGTTGACTGCGGCAGGCGCAGCGGCTCTAGTTGAATCGACAGTAAGAGGTGAAGAGGAGCAGGTCTATCAGCTTTGCAGGCGTTACATTGGTTGCCAAACCTATCCGGGAGGGTTGCTGGCTACTGGGGCAGCGCCGTTTGAAGGTGAGGAGCGATCGACCGCAGTGTCAGTACAGTTACCCAAAACGGTCAAAGAGTTACTGGTACGACCGCAGGGTTGCTTTGCCATCACGCAGCGATCGATTTACCGCATCCCGATCGAGCTTTTCCAGCAGGGTCTGGTTCCGCAGGCTCAAACGGTTCCACAGCAGCCCAACCACACTGCACCACCCCAGCAGTCAGTGCCTGAGCTGGTGGCTGAATTTAATCAAGACTTTCACGCCACCATTGAAACAAAAGGGCGTTGGATGGCAGTGGCAGTGATAGAGGCGGACAAAGTCACCAGCGTTTTGAGCTTCTGGAATTTGTCGCGGATGCAGTCGATTAAACCTGGGAGTCGTAACGGTAATGCCGCCAATGCACCCAGTCTGACGGCTCATCTGTTTCACTTGGCAATGGCAGACTCACGCTATATCGTTGCTTTTTCTCACATCGTGGATAAAGGAACCCATTCTCACATTACGGGTGTGCTGCTAGAAATTTTTACCCGTCGAGGGAACCCTATTAGCGCCTTTAGCTTACCTGTACCCTTGCGTCAGGTGGTAGAAACCACAACCCCGTATCGCGTGGTGGCACTAGAACCAGGGCATACTAACTCAGTCTTACTGATTGATTTGAAGCCCCTCAAACTGCTGCGCATTGGGGTAGATATGGTGCCGATCTTGATCGCATCAGCCTCTTGGGGCTACGTTTTGATGGCGGCAGATGGACAGATCGTTCTGTTAGACCGACATGGTCAGCCTGCCGGACGCTTGGCAGGACCAGCCAGTCCTACGGCGATCGCTGTCCTTGAACCCTATGGTCTGCTCATCGCTACCTGGAAAAACGGTGAGGGCAGCCTTTATACGATCGATTTACGCCAGCTAGAGGTCGGTCTTTTGTTTTGAGTGGGACGATAGGAAGAAAGTGGAGTAGGGCAATGCAAAGCGGATGAGATGCTAGATTAGCGTTTGATCCCTGTTTCCTCACTGCCGCTTATGTCTTTCGACTGGTTGACACCGAGCCACTGGATTATGTCGGCGTTGCTGTTAAGTTTTGCGATCGCTCACAGTGGTCTAGCAGCGCTGCGTCCGTGGGGCGAGAAGCAGATAGGTCCACGGCTGTATCGGGTTTTATTTGCCCTAGTGAGTTTAAGTCTCGCAGTGGTGCTAATTATTTACTTTTTCAATCACCGTTACGATGGCAAGCAACTTTGGCAGGTACAGAGAACGATGGGTGTGCAAACAACGGTTTGGGTCTTATCAGCGATCTCTTTTCTGTTTCTTTATCCAGCCACATTTAACCTCTTAGAAGTAGCGGCAATTCAAAAACCTGAAGTCCACCTCTACGAAAGTGGGATCATCCGCATTACGAGACATCCACAAATGGTGGGGCAAGTGATTTGGTGCGTGGCTCATACGCTATGGCTAGGAACATCATTTATGGTCGTAACCTCGATCGGGCTAATCTTGCACCATTTGTTTGGTGTGTGGCATGGCGATCGTCGCCTGTTGGCGCGCTACGGTGAAGCGTTTGAAGTTGTTAAGGCGCGCACGTCGGTGATTCCGTTTAGGGCGATCGTAGAGGGTCGTCAATCACTTCACTGGCAAGAATTTCTCCGTCCTGCCTATTTAGGGGTCGTCGGTTTTGTTCTACTTTTTTGGTGGGCACATCCAATTTTGATCCGTGCAACAAACAGCGTTGGCTGGTAGGATGATCCCAAGATAAAGATTAAGCATCTAATCATTTGAGGAATCACAAACCTGCAATGGGTGAACAGACCTTCGTAGAAGAAGTTTTGGAATCTCCTACGCCTGTCGTCGTGCATTTTGGGGCACCCTGGTGTGGTCCCTGCAAGATGATTGAGCCACTGCTAACGCGGTTTCAGGCGGAATGGGGTAAGCGCTTCAAGCTCATCGGGATCAACGCCGACGAGAATCTCAAGCTGTCAAGCCGCTACCGCATTACTACTTTGCCCACTATCCTTCTGTTTGAAGAGGGGAAGGTCGTGCATCGCCTAGAGGGGTTTCACCGTCGTGACGATCTCTGGGCAGAGTTGCAGAGAGTGCTTGTTAATCCGCACCCATTAAGCGTTCAACCTGAAACTATTCCATTCGATCGCAGCGAGACCTAGAGGCTTGAAAACCTTAGAGTGCGGCGGCTCTGAGAGATGCGGCTAGTTTTCGATGGGCATTCCTCATCGCGTATCAGAGCTTGTCTTCAAAAAAGCGACCCTCAGACCCGATCGTCACTATGGCGCTAAGAGAGTCCAACAGTCAGCCGAAAAGGCACTTCTACAAGGTTGGGCTGCAACTTTAACGAATCATACCCTTGCTGGTAGATGCGGTTTGCCGCTGTGTTGGGAATGCTAAACCGTAGAAATAACAGAATGTTGTGTTTGTACACGACAGTTTCCTGTTAAGCGTGTGTCACAATGTAAACGGTTTTCCCAACCAAGCGAAGCACTTTAACCATAGGCATGAGCAATGGAAGCGATTTATCAGTACGCCTGGCTGATTCCAGTCTTGCCACTGGCTGGCGCAATGATTGTCGGTTTGGGGCTAATTTCCTTCAATAAAGCAACGAACAAGCTGCGGCAGGTCAACTCGATTTTTATCGTCTCACTGATGGGGACGACGTTAGTTGTGTCTGCGGCGCTTTTGTGGAGCCAACTCAACGGACATCCTCCCTACACTCAAATGATTGAGTGGGCATCAGCGGGGGATTTTCGACTCAGCATGGGCTATACCATCGACCATCTCACCGCTCTCATGCTAGTGATTGTGACGACGGTGGCTTTTCTGGTCATGATCTACACTGATGGCTACATGGCGCATGACCCAAGTTATGTAAGGTTCTACGCCTATTTGAGCCTTTTCAGCGCGTCGATGCTGGGTCTGGTGCTGAGTCCAAACCTGGTACAGGTCTATATTTTTTGGGAGCTGGTAGGAATGTGTTCCTACTTGCTCATTGGCTTTTGGTTCGATCGCCAAGGCGCTGCCGATGCGTGTCAGAAGGCGTTCGTGACTAACCGAGTCGGTGACTTTGGCTTGCTGCTCGGTATTTTAGGGCTTTATTGGTCAACGCAGAGCTTTGATTTTGAGACGATCGGCGATCGGCTTCAAGACTTGGTGGCAACAGGTGCTATTAGCGGTGGACTCGCAGCCCTCTTTGCCATCCTGATTTTCCTGGGACCTGTAGCGAAGTCGGCTCAGTTTCCACTTCATGTCTGGTTACCCGATGCGATGGAAGGTCCGACTCCCATTTCAGCGCTGATCCATGCAGCGACGATGGTAGCGGCTGGGGTTTTCCTCATCGCTCGGATGTTTCCTGTGTTTGAAAACATCCCAGTTGTGATGGATGTAATTGCTTACACAGGCGCGTTGACGGCATTTTTAGGAGCCTCGATCGCCATTACGCAAAACGACATTAAAAAGGGCTTGGCATATTCCACGATGTCGCAGTTGGGCTACATGGTAATGGCAATGGGCGTTGGTTCCTACAGCGCTGGCATGTTTCACCTGATGACGCACGCTTATTTCAAAGCAATGCTGTTCCTGGGATCAGGTTCGGTCATTCACGGGATGGAGCACGTCGTTGGGCACAACCCAGCATACGCTCAGGATATGCGGCTGATGGGCGGTTTGCGAAAGTACATGCCGTTTACGGGCATTACCTTTCTCATTGGCACACTCGCTATTTCGGGGATTCCACCGTTTGCAGGCTTCTGGTCGAAGGACGAAATTCTTGGTAATGCCTTTGCAGCGAACCCGGTGCTGTGGGGTGTCGGCTATTTGACGGCGGGAATTACGGCATTTTATATGTTCCGCATGTATATCTCTACGTTTGAGGGTGGGTTTCGCGGCAACGATACTACGGTGCGCCAAGCCATCAAAGTAGAGCAACTGCAAGCGCAAGGGCTGTCGATCGGTCCCGGTGCCATGAACCCTCAAGAACTGACCCTTACTGCTCATGAGCATGCTCAAGACAAGCATGATGACCATGAACATCACAGCGAATTTCCGCACGAGTCGCCCTTTACAATGACGCTGCCTCTAATGCTTCTGGCAGTGCCATCGATTCTGATCGGTCTGGTCGGTACACCATTTGCGAACTACTTTGAAGCCTTTATTCATGCTCCAGGCGAAGCGGTCGAACTGGCAGCAGAAGGGGGCGAAAACCTCAATGAGTTTTTCGTTATGGCAGGTAGCTCGGTGGGCATTTCGCTGCTAGGTATTTCGCTAGCGATTTTGATGTACGCACGGAAGACGATCGACCCAGCCGCGATCGCTGCTAAAATTCCTGCCCTTTACCAGCTATCCAAAAACAAATGGTATATCGACGATATCTACTACAGCGTTTTTGTGCTGAATAGCCGTCGCTTGGCGAGGCAGATTTTAGAGGTTGATTCTAAAGTGGTGGACGGCGTTGTTAACCTGGCAGGTTTAGTCACTCTTTTCACAGGTGAAGTACTGAAGTACCTTGAGAATGGACGTGCTCAGTTCTACGCGCTCATTGTCTTTGCTGCTGTTCTAGGTTTGGTGATCTTTTCTGGCATAGCTTAAGAAGTTGTTAGTTGTTCGGTGTTAGTTGTTAGAGGCAGATACAATCCTCTAGAAGCTGACAGCTTAAAGCTAATGACAACTGCTTTAGACTTTAGACGGCTGGCTTTGAACAGTACACGCCCGATCGCTTGAATCACTCTCCGTGAGTACTGGCAATCTAGTGTTTAGGTTCTTTCCCACGCATCTTTAGAAACTTCTAATCACCAAAGACTAACAACTAACAACTGGTTACTGATGCTTACCGCTAATTTTCCCTGGCTAACGACTAGCATCCTGTTTCCGATCGCAGCCGCGCTGTTGATTCCCTTGATCCCTGACAAGGATGGCAAGACCATTCGCTGGTACGCTCTGGTGATTGGGCTGATCGACTTTGCGCTTCTGGTATATGCCTTCTACAGCTACTACGACTTTTCTAGCTCAGACATACAGCTCTTTGAGAGCTACTCCTGGGTACCTCAGCTTGACCTGAACTGGTCGGTTGGCGCTGATGGTCTATCGATGCCGCTGATCCTACTAACGGGCTTCATCACCACCCTGGCAACCCTGGCTGCCTGGCCCGTAACGTTGAAGCCGCGCTTGTTCTACTTTTTACTCCTGACAATGTATGGCGGACAGATCGCTGTTTTTGCTGTGCAGGACATGCTGCTGTTCTTCCTGGCATGGGAGTTAGAACTGATCCCCATTTATTTGTTGCTATCGATTTGGGGCGGTAAAAAGCGTCAGTATGCCGCAACGAAGTTCATCCTCTATACGGCTGGGGGATCGCTGTTTATTCTGCTGTCTGCTCTAGCGATGGCGTTTTACGGTGATACCGTCACGTTTGACATGCGATCGCTCATGCAAAAGGACTTTCCTCTGACCTTGCAGCTTTGGCTTTATGCGGGCTTTCTGATTGCCTATGCCGTCAAGCTACCGATCATCCCGCTGCACACCTGGTTGCCCGATGCTCACGGAGAAGCGACCGCTCCTGTACACATGCTCCTGGCAGGCATTCTACTCAAAATGGGCGGCTATGCCTTGATTCGGATGAATGCGGAGATGCTACCAGCGGCTCATGCCACAGTTGCACCAGCACTCGTGATTTTAGGCGTGGTCAATATTATCTATGCGGCACTAACCTCCTTTGCCCAGCGCAATCTGAAGCGCAAGATTGCCTATTCCTCCATTTCACATATGGGGTTTGTCCTGCTAGGGATTGCCTCTTTCACCGATTTGGGCTTGAGTGGTGCTGTACTGCAAATGGTGTCTCATGGCTTAATTGGTGCAAGTTTGTTCTTCCTGGTGGGGGCAACCTACGATCGCACCCATACGCTGATGCTGGACGAAATGGGCGGTGTCGGTCAGAAGATGCCCAAGATTTTTTCCATGTTCACCGCTTGCTCCCTCGCATCGCTGGCTTTACCGGGAATGAGTGGTTTTGTGGCAGAGCTGATGGTGTTTGTGGGCTTCGCCACCAGTGATGCCTATGCGCCACCGTTTAAGGTTCTCGTTGTTTTGCTAGCAGCGGTGGGCGTGATCCTCACACCCATTTATCTGCTGTCGATGCTGCGGGAGATCTTCTACGGTCCTGAGAATAAAACGCTTACTTCTCATGAGGTTTTGGCTGATGCCGAACCGCGCGAGGTGTTTATCATCTCGGCACTGTTGGTACCCATCATCGGTATTGGGCTATACCCTAAGCTATTGACCCAAATCTATGATGCGAAAACTCAGCAACTAACTGCTCGTCTCCGAGAACAGGTTCCCTCATTGGCACAAAAAGCATCAACAGAAACAGCACTGCTCCCATCGCTTCATCTGGAACTGCTCAAAGCACCTAACCTCGATCGAGCCTATTAAAACTCAATCAAACCGAAGCAAGAACCGGGTTTCTTTACAAGAAGATGCTGTTTGAGTATCAAGCTTGTATCTAGAAGCCCGGTTTTGCGTTAGCTACGGATCAATCGGTGTTTGGAAGAACGATGCACCATTTACAAGAATGATGACACTTGCAACTGCGTCATCTGCCACAGCTTGTAGACAAAGAACTCAGCACGATCGGAGAACGCGGTGATGAACATGCCTTCGTGAGCAGCTGCATCTTCCGCAATCCAACTCCCTTGCAGACTCACTTCTATAAACGCGGTATCAACGGGTGTCACGGTAATGCTTTGGCTGCGATCGAGCTTCAACGCCAGTTCTAGATGGGTCAGACCAGGCGCATCGGCAGGCAGCAAAAAGGCAGCGTTACCGGGTTCGACATAGAGTTTTTGTCCAGCACGCAATGCCAACAGCACTCGCTGTGCGATCAGCACATCCAGGGAAGCGGTCATCCGCTCCAGATGTAACCCGTCCTCGATATAGGTCAGCTTTAACATCCTGTTTGCCTCCTAAAAAAACAACCCCCGCCTCTGATATTCAGGAGCGGGGGTCAACAGCGTCAGTAGTGACTGGTTGCCTATGTGGGTGCATGATCGTGCCTGCACCACCCGCTTTGTATGAATCGATCCAAAAGCAGCTCCCAAAAAAGCCCTTTTGCAATGGTGTTCGTTCTGCCTGTAATGGTTGAAAGATTGCCTAGCGATCGCGCCGACTCGCCCCTGAACTTAGGCAGCACCACGATCGCTGCCAAACCACTGCTGGGTCGGTGCTGTATCGCGCTCTGTAAGTTCACTACGGGTGTGCTGATCATGGAATGGCTCTGGAAAAAACTCACTTTGTATATACTACACGTGTAGTATGTCAATGTCTACTCTTTCAGACGAAATTGGCTCAAGACAAAATCGTCCGAAAGCTGGATACACGTTGAGGCTTTGCCATTACGGAAACGGTAGAAAGAGGTTTGAAGGGGTCAGCGACCAGCTAACAGCTTTTCTCTGATCGCTGACCGCTAACCACTGACCGTTAAACCATCTGCCCACGTCTCACAAATGATTCAGAACTGCCACCAGCATGACTGCTTTTTAGCTCTTGAGAGGGAGGCTGATTGCAACCCATACTACGACAATGCATACATTAAGGCTGTTTAAAGAGCAGGACTACAAAGAGCTATGAAACTACTACGCATCCTTGCCGCAATTCTTCTCCCACCTCTGGGCGTGTTTATGACGTTGGGACTTGGTCCCGCTTTTCTCATCAATGTGGGTTTGACAGTACTGGGCTATGTTCCCGGCATCATCCACTCGCTCTGGGTTGTGCTGAAATCGTATGAACATGAATCGATCGATCGCAGAGCATACGAGAACGCTGTTGACCAAAGCAGACCATAACTCAACGCTTCTGAGAAAACAGCTTGTTCCAAAAGCAAGACTTTAACGGCATTTCACCTGTTATTAACCCGGCAGTACAGGATCTGACACAACTCGTAGGGTGCTGTTGGTGGTAGCGTAACGCACTAAAGCCTCACTCAGGGTGCGTTACGGCGTTGCCTTGAGCGAAGCCATGCCGCAGGCTTTACACACCCTGCACAATCAGGTCTTAATTCTAACAACGCAAGAACATGCATCGCCGGGTCGATGACAGGTGTCTCAGACAGGTGAGCAACGCTTTCAACTCAACGTCGATCGAATTACGAATAAACAAAAGCGCTAGAGGTAAAGTCCTCAGCGCTTTTGTTCGTTTATGGCAGAATCAGTTGCCGCAGTCGATGGACTTAAATAGAAACGCTCAAGATGAGGTTTTCACCTGACGTGCCATGTCCAAAAAGGATGACATATTAGCACCGGGGCGACGACGACCATTTGAGTTGCCCGTTGGAGCCAGATATTTCGGTGCAAACGTTGTGACCGTCGGCTGAGGCAGATTGAGGGCTGCGTTTGCACTTACTGGCTTTGGTGTCGCCTTTGGTTCTTTCACAGCGGCAGGCTTGGCGGTTGCCCCGTTGTTAGACTCTGACTTAGCAGATGTCTGCGCTGGTTTAGCGGGAGACGCTGTGTCAGCCTTACCAGGGGCGGCTACACTGCCAACACCCTTAGCTTCATCAAGCTCCAGAAAATACCCAGAATTGCGAGCTTTGCGAGGCGTGGGCGCACTACCCTCGATCGCATCCGGCTTTTTCTTAGAACTAAAGAGACCGCCGATCGCGGAAAAAAGACCAGACAATAAATTTTTGAGGAAATTGACGAAACTGCTCATTGCAACTGCTCCTGAACTACGTACCGATGTCTTTGCGCAGATATGTTCGCGCAACGGTTGGTAAAATTTTGACTCATAAAGCCGCACTACCCGCTTCAAATTATCGCGGTTTTATGAGTACAGAAGGGCTAATATTGCGATTTATTAATTAATTTTTGATGGTTACAATTTATCCACTGTCTAGCTCTAGACCATTTACCTGGCTGTCCTATCGCGATCGCGGCTACCCACTGCTGGAGGCTAGACTCAAGACATACTGATGCACCGCACGATGAATTCTCCGACTCCAAACCATCCCGTCCTTCTCCTTCACGGCATCTGGGATACAGGCACAATTTTTTGCCCGATGACTCGCTACCTCAACAGTTTGGGCTGGGAGACGCATGATCTCAACCTTACGCCTAACAATGGCGATGGCTGCCTCAAGCAGTTGGCGCAGCAGGTTGCAGAGTATGCCGATCGTGCCTTTGCACCCGGCACACCGTTTGATTTGCTTGGTTTCAGCATGGGCGGCATTGTGGGGCGGTATTATCTTCAGCGACTGAGTGGACTCGATCGGGTGCAGCGCTTTGTTAGCCTCTCATCGCCTCATAACGGCACCTGGGTCGCCTATGGTTCTCTACGTCTAGGCTGTATGCAGATGCGTCCCAACCACCCGTTTTTACAGGACTTAAATCAGGACATTGCGACGCTCGATCGCGTTAACTTCACCTCCATTTGGACACCGCTCGACGCAATGATTGTGCCCGCCAGTAGTTCGCAAGTGCCCGTTGGTCGAAACGTTAAAGTATGGGTGCCGTTACATCGCGATATGGTTTCTAACCCTAATAGTCTTAAAGCGATCGCCACTGCACTGGCGGAACCTGTGAAAGTCGGCGCTAGAAATCGTGCAAGCAAATAGCGATGAATGTAACGTATTGCTTTTGATTGGACTGCTTTATTTTAAGTTGTAGCAGTCGTTTGAAAGTAACTTATTGGATTTCAAAAAGGAAAGAGAGTCGGGATGTCATAAGCGGAGACGCGTCACCCTTGGGTGATGGAGTCAAAGCCATGCTACCGAGAGCGCTGTCTTACTCAGAGCAGCATGACTACGATCGCACACGATCTAAAACGCTGGATTGAACGTTTCTTGAGTGCGTTCCCAGTGACTGATAGTCGCTGAAGACACGCCAACTTCAGCAGCCGATCGTACTAGCATTACCTGCTGACGCTTCTTCATGGCACGATGATGATTCATCGTTAGCGTACGCGCTTGCTCTTGAATCGAGACAGGAGCCTTAGCAAGGACTGTAGCTACTGGTTCAGACACTGCCAAGTCTGGTTGAACAGGCGTAGCTTGCACGGTTGGTTGTCCGACATACGACTGCCCACGATAGGTCAGTACGGTGCCAGCAGTTAGAGCTGCCTGAGCAGAAGTAGCTTGAGTGGATGGTGTGATCGCATAAACGGCACCACGATATGTAAGAATCGCGCCTAATGCTCTCGCTTTGGAAACCTCAGCTAAACGATGCTTTGCTCCAAGCGCTTGCAGAGAAGAAGGATTAAAGTCGTAACTAATGCCACGATAAGAGAGTTTCATATTCGCCTCCTGGATGATGTGTTGCGAGGCGCGTTCCTTCGGGATGACTCCCTACTTCCGTCCGGTTTCTGTTTCTGGAAGACTCTTCTCGAATCGTGAGGTTTAATTCCAGTGCAGAACGCAAGATGAACGATTTACTTTTCTGTATCTAATCATACAGTTTTAGAATAAAATCGTCAATACTTGCAGATCTTTATCTTTACGTGCTTAATCGGCGGCAACAATCCCAATCTGCCTCAATGCACTTGGAAAAAAGGCTCGATTAACGCTAAAACGACTGTAGAGCAAACAGTAAAGCTGCTGGGCAAAACCAGACCGTTGCAAAAGAGTGTAGTGACATGGCAGCTTATAACGATGTAACCGAAGCGCTGATTAAAAAAACGAGGGCACGGGAAGAAGCGTTGGGGTTGCGCGACGACACTTGCCGTTCTCGGTTTCTACTACAGCCAAACCCAACGTCTAAAGTTGTTGTTTTCTTCCACGGATTTACAGCCGCGCCAGCACAGTTCGATACGATCGGCGAAGCGTTCTTCAAAGCGGGCTACAACGTCTTGATTCCTCTAATGCCAGGGCACGGACAGGCGGGTGATTGGAATGAGGACAACCCACCGCCGCTGCCAGAGAATCCACACATCTATCAGGAATTTGGGCAAAACTGGCTGCAAAATGCTCAGTCTCTCGGCGATCGCGTATTGCTGGGTGGTTTATCAGGTGGCAGTACCCTTGCTGCCTGGTTAGCGCTTGAGTACCCACAGCAGGTTGATCGTGGCTTGCTGTTTGCACCCTACCTTAGCGGCACCAATGCTCTAGTAGACTGGGTCGTCGAACGCATGAACGTCTATTTTGAGTGGAAAACGGAACCTGGTGCAGTGGGTTTTGGCTATGCTGGGTTTCATATGCCAGCGCTGCGGGTGTTCCTGGATCTGGGTCAAGACATCCTCGATCGCGCCAAAGTCCAACTTGCTGCACCACTGCTGATCGTATCGAGCGCTAGCGATCGCGCTGTTGATAGTGAAGAACACCAGAAATTGTTTCAGTCTGCACTTAAGTTTCAGCCCCAGTGCTGGTATCACTGTTTTGATCGCCAACTGGAGATTGGACACAATATGATGACGCAGGCAGAAGGTAACAAGCACGTCGATTTGCCCATTGCGATCGCGAAAACCTATGCCGAAAGCGACCTCACTTGGAACGAAATCACAGCTCTCAGCCAGCGCTTGCAGCCAGGAGAGTCACTGGAGGCGATCGCAGCGCAACTCAACTTAAGCCAGCCGCTCCCACCCGATTTGCCCTCACTCTTAACGACATTACGGCTCTTTGCTGGCGATGCAACCTAACCTACAGCCCTGTACTCTACCTGTGATAGTGATCACCATTAAGTGGTGATGCGAATTACGGCTTTTGAGTCTCTCTTATCACGGTTATAACTGGGCAAGGATGACATAACTAAGGTGCCCTACGTTCCGAAGTCGTCATGTCTGGTTCTCTACTAAACAAAAGCGCTGCTGTGCTACATGCGATCGCCATCACTACCGCGCTGGCAGTTATTTCTGGCTACTTGCCCATCCAACCCCTCTCACTGTCCCTCCTGCAATCGGCAGTTCAAGCTCAGTTGCAAAATAGTCAGCGGTGATGGTCAGTTGTGGCTGGCTGTCTAGAAAAGGAGGCAGAGGGCAGGAGGCAGAGGGCAGAAGGCAGAAGGCAGGAGGCAGAGAGCAGAGAGAGTAAAGGAGGCAGAGGAAGCCTGGGAGAACGGTGTTACAGGAACACAACTAACTTCAAACTCACTCCTCACTCCTCACTCCTCACTCCTCACTCCTCACTCCTCACTCCTCACT
>NZ_JCACKI010000027.1:0-39223 GCF_059505325.1 Tildeniella sp. | reverse complement strand
CTCACTCCTCACTCCTCACTCCTCACTCCTCACTCCTCACTCCTCACTCCTCACTTCCTTACCCTAATTGCCTAAACTAGAGACACCGCGCTCAAAAGGTAGCAATGGTGCGCTTAAAACTATGGCAATGGATGGCATTAGGGTTGCCGATCGCCAGTATCATCAGCTTTCTCGTTATTGCAGCAGGGTTTCAGATTCAGCAGTGGGGCATTAGCTGGATCTGGGGCGTTGTGGTGCTGATGTTTGTCATCTGGCGCTGGCTGTTGGTGAAATGGACGCAACCAGCATTGGCACAGGTACGAGCAGTGGTTGCTGAGGTGACAGAAGAACTGGAAGCGGCAGACGCTACAGCAGCAGCAGCCACACCGATCGGCAGCAGCCTCCAACAAGCTGAGACAATCATCCAGACGATTTTGGAAGAGGCACGTGCTGATCCACCACTTTGGGATGGTTGGGCTGAGTTTTGGGCACGGTGTAAGCAGGTTGTGGAAGCGGTTGCCCACGCCTACTACCCGCAGGTGCAGCGTCCCCTGCTCCAAATCTATGTGCCCCAGGCGTATGCGCTCATGCGGGGCACGGTCGAAGACATGGATCAATGGATGCAAAAGCTGTCGCCAGCACTTAATCAGGTGACGATCGGGCAAGCATATCAGGCTTATGAGATTTACCAGAAGTTGGAACCATCGGCACGTAAGATCCTGCAAGCGTGGAACTGGGCACAATGGCTTTTGAATCCGGTGGCGGCATTAGCAAGAACAGCAACTCAGCGATCGAGCAATCGTGCTACGCAGGAGCTGTTGGTCAATCTGGGTCAGCTTTTGCGAGAAGCCGCCTTGACCAATCTAGGTAAACAGGCGATCGCTCTTTACGGTGGCATGTCCCCAGCAACGTTGGAACTGCCGTCTGCTAATCTTTCATTGCCCAAAGCGAAAACCCAAACCTTACGCGAGATCTTGTCTCAAGCGGCACCTGCCGAAGCGCTGGAGCAGAAGCCGATCAACATTTTGCTGGTGGGACGAACCGGAGCCGGAAAAAGCAGCTTGATCAATACTCTCTTTGTTGATCGCCGCGCTGAGGTAGATGTGCTTCCCAGTACCGATCGCATTCAGGATTATCATTGGCAGGCGGATGGTGGTGAAACACTCACGCTTTGGGATACACCTGGTTACGAGCAGGCAAATCGGACTGACCTGCGAGAGCAAGTGCTCAACTACATCGCACAAGCGGATTTGCTTCTGTTGGTCACGCCAGCTCTTGATCCAGCGCTGCAAATGGATCTGGATTTTCTCCAAGACGCAAAGTCAGATGTGTCAGACTTGCCCACGATCGCAGTCGTCACTCAGGTTGATCGCCTGCGCCCCATCCGTGAGTGGGCACCACCCTATGACTGGGAATGGGGCGATCGTCCCAAAGAAATTGCGATTCGGGAAGCCACAGAGTATCGCGCTGGGTTGTTGGGTGATTTTTGCAAGCTAGTGGTACCGATCGTGACAGGCGATGTACAGACGGGTCGAGCTGCCTGGGGTGCAGAACAGCTATCGGTAGGACTGATTCAAACGATCGCGCCTGCTAAGCAGCTTCGCCTTGCTCGGTTTCTGCGGGATTTAGATGCCCGCACGATCGCCGCCGCCAAAATCATTAACCATTACACCTTTCAAATGACCACCACACAGGGGCTGACAGCATTGCTCAAAAGCCCCGTGCTGCGCTTTATTTCGACCCTCACGACCGGATCGCCGACATTGGCATATCTTCTGGCAGAGCAAATTCCTGTCGAGCAATTGCCAGTGGTGCTAGGCAAACTCCAGATGGCATACGACCTGTTCACGTTATTGAATGCCGATCTGCCAAACGCGCGTAATTTTGACCTGCTGGGTTTGTGGTCGCTGTTGCTAAACAATGCCACGACACCCGATCGCAACGCCTGGGCGTTTGGTCACGCCCTCACCGAATACTGGACACGTTCCCTGACGATCGAGCAGCTAGAGGCGCAGTTTGAGCATTATCTACAGCAGTACCTGGTGAAGTGATGACGTGAGGTTAACTGATCGTCATCGGTTAACCAGCGTCCGCTGATGTGGGGTAGCTCGGTTGAGGTGGCACTTTACCCTCAGTCTGCTCAGGTAACGCTGGACGCAAAACCAGATAGCCGATCGCACCCAGCAACGGCAGCAGCGCAATAACCCAAAATAATCGATCGTCAGTCAGCCCTCGTCGCGCCATATCATCCCGCAATAGCGCTGGAAAGAGCAGCGAGAGCAAGCAAAAATCCAGGCTCATCACGTGAATAAAACGGCTCGATCGCCACTGCTGCACAAAGTCAGTCCAGTCTCCCTGCCGAATGCCGTAAAACAGTAGACTCAGCGTGGCGATCGCCAGCACCAGTCCCAGCCAGCGCGAATCCAAAAGCTTGAGCAACCATGTTTTCTTGCCAACAAAGGACGTGTTCGGCTCTCGTAACGCCAAGTACGGCACGATGGCAAACGCTCCCACTGCAAACGATGCCGTTGCAAACAACCATGCTGGAATCTTCTGCATCCTGCCATCAATGAACAATACGCAGCTATAGATAACAGGTAGCACACCCATAATGTTGAACAGTGCCACAACCAGCGGATTGATGCCTGCAATTTGTCCCGTTGAAAGGTGCTTGATTAGTTCTAGGGTGTCGGGGCGATCGGGGGGAGCCAGGAAAAACGCGTAGGTGACGAATCCAAGCCACAACAGCCAAAAGCTAGCTTTTCTGCCCATAGTTCAGAGTGTAATGGTTGTTTTCTTACACCGTACACGGTTCGGGAGGTTCACGGTCTCTTCATTAAGCTTTTACGCATTCTTTTCCCAAAAGGAATTGCAACCTGCGATTCTAGAAGAAACTCACTTCATGCGGACAATGACAGCTCTCTTTATCGGCGTTTCGTTTCTCTTAGGCTTTTGTACAGCGATCGCAAGCCTTGTTGCACTGTTTCAGGTGTACTTCACACCAGTGGAGTAAGCCGTCTAGCCGCTTAGCATCCAAATCAGCACTCAGGGATGGAACTCCATACATCTCTGAGCATGGCTAGACAGTTAAAGCTTTTCCAGAGAGTCTGGCTCGACTGGTCCATACTTTACCAGCACGAAGCCTGTTTGCTTTGTCCAATCTCCTTTTAGAAAATAAGCGCCATCGTTCACAGCCGCGATCGTCGCCATATGACCTCGCATTGATCCGCGTACGAGACGGACACGATCGCCCACATTCAAAGCCGTTCGTTGAATTGATTTCATCATAAAGCGGCACCTAAAGCTCTACAAAAATTACATAAAGAAATACAGCCAGCTATCGCACCGTTCCAGATTGTGAGACAGTATCGAATGCCAAATGGTTCACTTTGCCAACAAAAATCCCTCTCCTGGCAGGAGGAAAGGGACTTGAAGCAGGCATATAACCGTGCCAGATATTTGACTGAGCGGGTGCTTTCCGCTACCAGGAGGGCTGATGGCGAATCAAGTTCAAGAACTCTTCACGGGTTCGATGGTCTTCCTGAAACACACCAACCATCGCGCTAGTGACTGTCCAGGAACCCGGCTTTTGGACACCCCGCATCACCATGCACATGTGCGTGGCTTCCATGACAACAGCAACGCCCTGGGGTTCCAGAATCGTCTGGACGGCTTCAGCGATCTGGCGGGTAAGACGCTCTTGCACTTGCAAGCGGCGAGAGTACATTTCGACGATGCGTGCGAGTTTACTCAACCCGACGACTTTTTGATTGGGGATATAGGCAACGTGCACTTTGCCCATAAACGGCAGCATATGATGTTCGCAAAGGCTAAAGGCGGTAATATCCCGAACGAGCACCATTTCGTTGTGACCTTCATCAAAAATGGCACCGTTGACGAGTTCTTCTAGCGATTGATGGTAGCCACTGGTCAGAAAGCGCATAGCCTCGGCGACCCGCTTGGGTGTTTTGAGCAAGCCCTCACGATCGGGGTCTTCGCCAACGCCGAGCAACATCGTTTTAACAGCCGCCATCATCTCGTCTTGCAGTGCTTCGGGAGGTGTTTGTAGCTTTGGTTCTTGCACACCATCTAGCGTGTTGCGATCGGGGCGAGTGGTCAATTTTTTAGCTTTTTTTTCCGCAGGCTGGGAACCATTAGGACCGTTAGAAGACGCAATAGTCATGTGAGTCAAATGTAGGTAATGTGACAATGTGAACGTTTGTTAAGTAGGGATGTTACATATAACGTCCCTACGACTCTGTAAAAGCCTGCTGCACAGCCAGACCCTAAAGCGCGCCAACACTTGACATGAGGGTCATATCTTCGATTACTGCTTCCTGGGGCAGCAATGCAGCGTAGAGAATTGACTGGGCGACCGTTTCTGGTGTCAGCATGGATGAGCGATCGAAATCGGCATGAACCGTGTCAGTGTCCCAAATAGGAGTGTTGACGGAACCTGGTGAGATCGTGACGACACGGATACCGTTGTAACGTTCCTCAGCGGCTAGCGTTTTGGATAATGCCACCAGACCAAATTTGCTGACGCAATATGCTCCCCACTCGGGAAACACTTGTTGTCCAGCGATCGAGGACACGTTGATGATGGTACCCTGCTGACGTTCGCGCATGGACGGCAAAATGCCTTGAATGCACTGAAATACGCTGGTCAGATTCAACGTGAGGACGCGCTGCCAGTCTGCTAGAGGCGTATTGCCAAGCGATGCAGTGTAGCCCATGCCAGCGTTGTTAACAAGAATGTTGATGGGTCCAAAACTGGCGGCGATCGTCGCTATTTTTTCCCGCACCTGCTCTACCTCCAGCAAGTCAATGGAGTAACATGCCACCTTCACTCCATGCTGAGCTACTTCTGTAGCAACAGCTTCCAACTTCGATCGAGTGCGACCGACTAATGCAAGGTGGATGCCTACCTGAGCAAATGCCAACGCTGTTGCTCTGCCGATGCCGCTGCCTGCTCCCGTTACAAGAGCATACCGTTCGCTTTGAGACGTCATGAAACAGTTTTGATATCCTAAGGTGTGAGCGTGTCAAAACTCACTGATGTCACGCGCGGCAACGTTACCGCTTTGGTCAATGAGTTTAGCAGCCGAAGCTGAACGAGAAATGAGAAAAAAGGCGTTTATCGTCGCTAGTCACAGGGTTGAAAAGCTCAAGCAAAACGTCTAACAACCAAGACTAGCGGTCGCCGCGCTTTCAACCGATGTCAAGCTTGATGCATACCGATTCCGAACGTTAGTTTCAAAAAGACAAGTGGAGAAGATGGAACGCTCGCCGAAAAATGTAAACATTTGTTACGAACTCATTATATCACTCACACTAGCAAAAATAGAGCAGAAACTTGAGCGCTTGTCAGTCTGAAGCCGTCAGTGCTGGCTGATAGCTCCCATCATTGAGTGCAGGTTTGAGTTGGTATGCTTTAGCTCAAACTGGGTGTTCGCTAAAAACACCGATCGCTCGAAACTTCTGATAGCGCAATTCTCGTCGCTGCTGACTGGTCATTTGATCAAGTTCGGTCAGGTGTCGCAGCAGTGCTTCTTTAAGAATCTCGGTTGTTTTTACTGGATCAGCATGAGCAGCGCCGATCGGTTCTGGCAAAATTTCATCAATAATGCCGAGTTGCTTGAGGTCGGATGCAGTAATTTTCAATGCTTCGGCTGCCTGCTGTGCCTTGCTGGCATCACGCCAGAGGATCGCAGCACACGCTTCTGGTGGTGCAACGCTGTAGACTGAGTGCTCAAACATCAGCAGGCGATCGCCTACACCAATACCCAACGCACCACCAGAGCCGCCTTCCCCAATCACCGTGCAGATGATGGGTACGTCAAAGCGAAACATTTCGCGCAGGTTGTAGGCGATCGCTTCGCCCTGTCCAAACGCTTCGGCATCCAGCCCGGGCCAAGCCGCTGGGGTATCAATAAAGGTCAAAATTGGCATCCCAAAGCGATCGGCGTGTTCCATCAACCGAATGGCTTTGCGATAGCCTCCGGGCGATGCCATGCCAAAGTTGCGCGTAATGTTGTCTTTGGTGTCGCGTCCTTTTTGCTGCCCCAACATGACAACAGGGCGACCAGCAAGACGAGCAACGCCACCGACTAGGGCTGGGTCATCAAAGCCGCCGCGATCGCCGTGTAGCTCCATCCACTCATCGCTGATGGACTGAATATAGTCCAACGTGCTGGGGCGACGGGGATGTCGTGCAACTTGAAGCTGCTGAGTGGGTGACAGCCCGCTAAAAATTTCCTGACGAAGTTGCACAGCGCGTGCCTCAAGCTGACGGATCTCATCAGTAACATCGACATCATTTTCTTCTGCAAGTTCACGAATTTGAATAATTCGTGCCTCCAGATCTGCGAGAGGCTTTTCAAAATCAAGCAGAATGGGTTTGCGTTCGATCGTGGGCATAGCTTAAGGAAGACAAAAACTGGAAGGAAGGCAAAAATGCACTATTGCCATTCTAAAGTCTCTAGACCGCAGATCCTAGAGATTTTTGGACTGACGAAAGGTTTGAACTACGTCTTTGAGATCGCGCAGTTCACCATCAACCAGATAATTTAAGTGCTGCATTTCGTCGGGAGAAATTTTGCCTGCCAGTTGTTCAAGGGCGGTACGCACCTGAGGATATTTTTGCAGCGTTGCCTCACGGACGATCGCCGCTGCTTCATACGGTGGAAAGGCGTGTCGATCGTCTTCAAGAATGACAAAGTCCGATCGGGTAATTTGTCCATCCGTAGAGTTGCCTGCCACCAGATCCACTTGTTTTTGCAGCAGCGCCCGGTAAAGTAGCCCCAGATTCAATAAACGTGGCGCTTTGGTGAACTTGAAGTCGTAGGTTTTGACCATGTTGGCGTATTCCTGACGTTCGGTGAATTCATAGCCGAAGCCAGCCTGCCATTGCGGAATGTACTGTGCCGCTTGAGAGAGCGTTTTGAGGTTGAGCGATCGCGCCATGTCACCCCGCACAATCATCGCAAACGTATTCTGGAAGCCCAACGGCGGCATCACTGCCAGCTTGAACTGTTGAGCATAGTCGTCTTTGACCTGACGGTAGACTTCTTGTACATCACCGATCGTCTTCTGCTTGAGAATGGTTGAGAATGCCGTACCCGTGTATTCGGGGTAGAGGTCGATTTGTCCTGACAGCAAGGCATTGTGGCAAACCAGCGTATCCCCAAGCTGCAACCGACGAGCCACCTTCAAACCCGTTTTTGCCTCAATCTGTTGTGCCAGCAGTTCACCCAGAACGTCCTGCTCGGTAAACGCTTTGGCTCCGATGACGATATCGCCACGTCCACTGTTGCCAGATGGATTTGCGCTACAACTGGCGATCGTCGTCAGCAGCACGATCGCCATGAGAAGCCACGCCAGTAGCGATTGATAGCGGTTTTCCTTTGTCTTTACTACACCCAACACCCCACCCCCCACACCCGATTGAATCTGACCCTTGATTCGGACGGCTGTACTCATGCAGGCTTACCCCCTCGTCGTGTCAGGCGATGCTCTAGCCAACCAATGCCAAAGTCTGCCATGAGCGCCAGCACGGCAGCAGGAATGACACCCGCCAGAATGAGTTGATTATTCAGTGCCGAAATGCCCCGAAAGATGAAAATGCCCAAGCCGCCTGCCCCGATCGCCGTTGCAATGGTCGCCGTGCCGATCGCGATCACCGTAGCGACTCGAATGCCTGACAAAATGACCCCCAACGCCAGCGGCATTTCAACCTGCGATAATAGCTGCCAGTCCGTCATGCCCATCCCCCGTCCGGCTTCCCGAATGGCTGGGTCAACGCTCATAATCCCCGTGTAGGTGCCGCGAATGATAGGCAGAAAGGAATAAAGCGTGAGAGCCACGATCGCAGGCGGATCGCCAATGCCTCCACCCAACGCAGGCGGCACTGTTACCAATAGCCCAAACAGCGCCAGACTGGGAATAATTTGCAGAATGTTCGCTGTGCCCAGAACAGATTGACGCAGCGCAGGTTTCCGGGTAATCAGAATGCCCAGCGGAATGCCGATGAGGGTCGCAATGAGAATGGCGATCGCCACCAGGTACAGATGCTCCCCGGTACGTTGCAAAATCTCCGGCGCATAACGAACAAGAAAAAAATTATTCATATGAGTTGATTTTCGCGTGTAACTGAGCAGAACCCATTGCGCCATCAGTTACCAGACTTGTCGTAATTTGCTTAGTGCCTACAGCAGAAAACCTTTCGGCAGTCGGGTTCAAGCAGGTCATTAGACGGCAATTGCTAATGAGACGATCGCGATTGCCATCATCGTCAACTGAAGCCGACAGCCTCATGGAATGAAAATACGACTGACCCCCAGATAATTTTCGATAGACAGCACGATGTCAGCAATACGGGCGCTACATTGTTCACGATACTCTTGTTCAATGATTCGATCTAGACTTCCAACCGTAAGTACTGGCAATGATGTCGATGTACTCTCTTCACGAATGGTTTGTTCTAGTGAGTCTTTTCCCTTGGCATTCCGGTTTGCAGTGAGTAAAAGCATTTGATGAGACTGCGCGAACTGCCAGATGATTCGATCGTTCGTATCAACCGCTAATCCAGCCTCTTTCAAGGTGACAAAACGAATGGATAACAACTCAAGCCAACCATCCGCTGCCAAGGTGCCCTGAAACAGAACGATATAGCCCGTCAAATTGTAATCAACGAGAACCATCATGCAGTTAAGCCAAGCTTGGCTTTCCAGGCTTGAAGTTTAGCATGAATGGCTTCCTGCCCCGGCTTTGGAGGCATTTGAGAAATTTCCGTCAAGCGCTCACGATTTTTGATCTCCCAGTACTCACGACGCTCTTGAGTTTCCCTTAAAACAGTCTGACAGTCTGCTTCAACCTCCGAGCGGTTAGCATCAATGTAGGAGAGTGCTGCATTGAGTTGTGCTTCTGTCAGAGGCAGCCAGTTCAGAATTAACTTGGGTGCCCATCCTGCTGCAAGATGATCCATGACATCGTAAAGGGTGATACGAGTGCCTGCGATCGTCAGCCCACGTTCTGTGAGGACTATAGTTGACGGTTCGCTTGATACCGAGGTCATAACCCATTCACGCCTCTGAAACTAACTCTATGCTATCCCAAACCAGCTTGTGGGAAGGGCTTAAACTAGCGCTGAGTAATTTCGATTTGTCAATAAAAAATCATTCCTGAACATAATTCCTGCCAGCACCAATTGTTTTATATCTGGATTACCGTTCTTGAATCTGTTCCAATGTTCGTAGCGTTTTAAGAAACGTTTGTGCCTCTGGTTCGGTCGATCGCAAAAACTCTTCCGCTGTCCCCAGCACCACCAAGCGACCATCCTGCATCAAACCAATGCGCGATGCCAGCACAAACGCTTCTTGAATATCATGGGTGACAAAGACAACGGTTTTGCCGAGTTCTTGCTGGAGCCGTCGAAATTCTTGCTGGAGTTCCAGGCGCGTGATGGGGTCAAGGGCACCAAACGGTTCATCCATCAGCAGAATGGGCGGATCGGCTGCCAGGGCACGAGCCACCCCCACGCGCTGCCGTTGTCCACCGGAAAGCTGATTGGGATAGCGATCGGCAAACTGAGCAGGCTCTAACCCCACCAGATCCAGTAGTTCATGGACACGAGCTTTGATGCGTTTGGGCTGCCAGTTCTGGAGTTGAGGCACCAAGCCGACATTGCGTTCGATCGTAAAGTGGGGAAACAACCCTGTCTCCTGGATGACATAACCAATCTGTCGCCGTAGTTGAATGACATCCCACTCAGTAGTTGACTTGCCCTCAACCTTTACCTGTCCGCTCGTGGGAGTTAGCAACCGATTAATCAGCTTCATCGTGGTGGTTTTGCCCGACCCACTCCGACCCAGCAACACCAGCGCTTCACCAGATTGAATAGCGAAATTTAGCCCTGAGAGCAGCGATCGACTACCCGCCATAAAGCCAACGTCCAAGAACTCTACAGCGATGCTTGTTGAGGTTGGTTCGCGTCTTGCGTCATTCGGCACCATGAACCGCTCCAGTTAAGGGACTGTTACTTAAACGTACCATCGTCTCAAATGTGTCGATCGTGTCAACAAAGCGAGACAAACCAGGATATTTTGCTTTTGAGCCTGGTGCTTCTGCGTGCAACTACGGATGTGACTGTTCCATGTCTCATCACTAACGATACGCTTCACATCCAATGCCGCGTTGCCCTGAGCTCAATCAGCACCTCTAAATCTGTGGAGCAATACCAGTATGTCGGTTTCGAGAATCAAACGCATTTTCATCATCGCACTGCTTTGTCTTGTGATGACGATCGCTCAAGTCAGCGCCAAAGAAACCAAACAAAAACGCTGCCTCACTGAATGTAAATCACGCCTGGGTATTGTTTCTGCGTTTGGCGAAGAAGCCGCCATTCTGCTGGCAGAAACCACTAGCAAACGTGAATATAAAATTAACGGCAACATCTTTACAACAGGCAATCTCAGAGGCAATCGTATCGTCATTGTTTTGAGTGGCATCAGTATTGAGAATGCAACGATGATCACTCAATTAATGGTTGATAATTTTAACATTAACCATCTGCTGCTGAGCGGCATTGCTGGAGGCATCGACCCTGACAATAAAATTGGTGATGTGGTGATTCCCAGCAAATGGGCATTTCCTTTAGAGGTGTATTGGAACGGTGACAGTAATCTTCCCGCTCCCTGTGGTACGCCAGGAGACTTGCTGTGTTTGGGCTTGAAGCTATCCGAATTTACCAGCACACCGAATTCTGACTATCAAGTGCCAACACCCGGTGGGGCAGTGGGCACTGGTTTATTTATGCGCGATACGTTTGTCAGAAGCGACTCAAATTTCCCGGATGGCGAGTTCAAATTTGACTATAAAGTAGATCCAGAAATGCTGGCAGTTGCCAAAAGTGTGAACGTTCAACTGGATCAGTGTGGTACTAGAAATCCCAATCTCTGTGTTTCGGTGCAACCTGTAGTGCGTGTCGGCGGAAGAGGTGTGGCTGGACCTGCCTTCCTCGCCAATCCCAACTACCGCGACTACCTTTTCAAAACAATTAAAGCGGTATCGGTGGATATGGAAACCACAGCGCTTGCTCATGTTGCCTACGCCAATGAAATTCCATTCATTGCGTTTCGTAGCTTGTCTGATCTGGCAGGTGGCGATGACTTTACGGATGTGGGTGCCTTCTTTGGTAGCGGTTTAGCAGAAGGCAATGAATCGAAGGTGACGCTTGGCTTTTTGGAGGCATGGGCTAAAAAGCATTCAAACTCTTAAGCGATCGTATATACCCAGATCCCCGACTTTTTGCAAAAAGTCGGGGATCTCAAAGATGTTCATTACAGGTGGCACTCAAGAATTTGATAGACTGCTGCTATGAATTCCTTGATTGGTCAGCAGCTACAGGGCGGTAAGTACACCCTCGACGAAGAATTAGGGCGTGGTGGCTTTGGCATCACGTTCAAAGCCACCCATCACTTTTTGGGTCAAACCGTTGTCATCAAAACCCTGAATGAATCCCTGCGCTACGAACCCGATTATGCCGACTATCAGCGCAAGTTTCAGGATGAGGCGCGACGGTTAGCGCTGTGTGTGCATCCCAACATTGTCCGCGTCAGCGATTTTTTCGTGGAAGCGGGTCAGGCGTACATGGTGATGGACTATATTCCGGGTCCTAATCTCGAAACGCTGGTGTTTCCTAATCAGCCATTAGCAGAGGCGATCGCCATCCACTACGCCCGTCAGATCGGCAATGCACTGAAGGTCGTGCATCAAAACGGCTTGCTGCATCGGGATATCAAGCCCCAAAACATCATTCTGCGCCAGGGTACGCAAGAAGTGGTGCTCATTGACTTTGGCATTGCCCGCGAATTTACACCCGGTTCCACGCAAACCCACACCAGCTTGATTTCGGCAGGCTATGCCCCGATCGAACAGTATCTTTCTGAAGAAAAACGTACCCCTGCTACTGATGTGTATGGACTCGCGGCAACGCTGTATGCACTTCTAACCGCACGCGTACCCACTGCGTCGATTTTGCGCGATCGCCAACCGTTACCCGATCCGCGTGAACTGCGCCCCGAACTCAGTGCTGCTACGAACCAAGCGATCGTTCGCGGTATGGCAGTGGATGTGCGCTACCGACCAAGCAGCATGGAGGAATGGCTTGCTTTGTTGCCCGATGGCTCCTCGACTGGTGCCGCACCGATTTCGCCATTTCAGCCTGCCGCCTCTGTACAGCCCACCCAAACAGCGGCAACTCTGGCGGTGGGACGACGATCGCCTCAACAACAGTCGCTTGTTAAAGGCACGATGCCACGCGGTGGAACTCTTGCAGAAAACACCCGATCGCCTGCTACAACTCCACGTAGTGCTGCTCGTTATACGCTGCCGATACTACTGGGTTTGGTGCTACTCACAATGTTGGCAACGGCGCTGGTTGCTATTTTTTATAAGCCTCAACCGACAACGGAACTGCGAGTAGAAGAACCCAGCCCGTCACCATCCTTATCTCCATCGATCGCCGCCTCATCCAAGCCATTACCACCTAGCCCCTCACCGAAACCGACTGAACCGCCAAAGGTTGAGCGATCGCCTGAACCATCGCCATCCGTTGAGCCAGAGCCAGCGAACGATCGTCCCTCAGCCGAAGTTCCAACTATTCCGGGTTTCCCCGTAGGCACCTCTGAACGTGAAGTTGAAGCCGCACTGGGCAAACCATCTCGTACCGATAAGGGCGTTTGGGGCGATACTCGCACAGCCTTGTACGAAGTAGTGCCCAATGCCGTGACGCTGGCATATATTTACGATCGCGCTTCTGGCAACGTCCGCCAAACCGAAGCCTCCTTTGCGCAATCGGTGGATACGCTCCAAATGAAAGTCGCCCTCAACAACATGACGGGTGGACAGGCGAATGATTTGCTAGACAAGTTGGAAGCCGTAAAACAACGAAAAGCGAACGAATATACGTTCTCAAAAGGCAATTTGAAAGGTGTGATTCAACGAAACAGCAGCGATCGCATTTACATCGGCGTTTGGGATGCCGATCTGCACAATTAAAGAACGATGGTCGGTACGTGGCTTAGTCTGCGTCAATGCCTTCCCACATTTGAGCCAATGGAATTCTTTGTCCCGTTTTTGCCTGGTGCAATGCTCTGCGTAGATTTGCTTTTATTTCGTCAATAGAAGTGTCGTCCGGATCTTCCTCTTCTGTGGATTCAGGATACAGAATGATGACACGCACATCACCATGAGCGAACGCTGGCACAGGCTCGTAAAGGGATAGATTCCCTTGCTCGTCCACAACACCTGTGACTTCAATCGCTTTCATCAGTCTGCCCTCAACTTCTCTAAGAGGATGTTTTAAAAGTCCAGATGCGTGTCGCTCTGGCGACTGAAGTCGCGGCTACACGCACAAAACCTGCCTACGCAGGTTCCAAAACCCTCGTGCTGAGGTAGTCCGCGCAGGCGGACTTCGTTTACGTAGTCGCGGTTTTAACCGCCAGACACTTTTCAAACAGCCTCAAAGCTTAAGAATAACTGACGCTCCATAAGATTGCGTCTGTCCTTTCGGTAAAGGACTGGTTTACCTAATCATTTTCATAGAACTCACCCAGTATTTTGCGGATCTCTTTGTCGCTAATATCCTCTCTATCTGATTTTGAGTAGACTAAGAACAGAAAAAAATGGCATTTTAGCTGCAGAAGTTATGGAGTATGATCGTTCGGATATTCTAAAAGATTTATTATCTTTCTCGAAACCTTTAGATCTAATTTCACAGAAGCTAAGGTAGCTAGATTGGGATTGCGAGTCTGCTGCTGTAGTAACGTTTGATGGTTCGCACGCAATCAATGTGTTAAAACATTTTTTGATCAGTGATTTCTCTGTTGACAGCCTTGAACGTTGGGCTAATTTGATTGAGGGGCGAGAAGATGTTGAGTATGAAGAAAGTAAGCAAGAATTATTGAAAGAGTTGATTTTTAGACTTGCGAATCCTGTTCTTGAAGGGCAGATAACTGAAAGCGTATGTACAGAGTTGATTTTTAGACTCAATCAAGTTTGATCGCCCACAGAAAAGAATTTGTGTTAGATCCCCGACTTTTTTGAGAAGTCGGGGATCTAGTGTTTCTGGCGTTTAGCCGTTAACTGCTTCTACTTGACCACGATCGTAGAATCGCTCGTCACTGCGGTTGCCAAAATTTCTCCCTTGATGCGTTCAAATTTGATCGTTTCTTGAGAGGTTGACACGAGTGTGACGGGTTGTCCTTTGAGTGTTGCTTCTTCTAACAGCGTGTAGGATGCTGTGCCCGTTTTTCCATCAGGCGCAATCTTAACTTTGAGGTTGGTGTACTTGCTGCTATACCGTTGCGTTGCCTCAAAGCCTTGCTGGAGATATTGTTGGTACTGCGCTCGCGTCAGGTTGAGGCTCTGAGAACCATTGTCTAACTTTAAGGTCATTTTGATAGTGATGTTGGGAGCCATATACTTCATGATGCCCTCCACATCTTTTTGCTCCGCCGCTAGTTTCGTCGCGTTAAAAATAGCGCGAATCTCACTTTCGCGGAGTTGGCTTTTAGAAGCAGTTGGAGTGCTTGCTTGTTTGATCGAGTCTGAAACTGGATGAGCAGTTGCAACTGTAGACCCCACGCCTAGCGTGGCAAGCCCAACCAACATGCTAGCAAGTAACCGTCTGACAAGCAGCAGACTGACGCGATCGACCTGGTTCATGCCAACCTTCTCCAATGTTTAATGACTGGACTCTAACAATTCGTCAATCCGATCGCTGGTTTGTCTCACCGCTTCGGCTGATGCGTGTAACGCCGATCGTTCGGCATCGGTCAAGTCCAGTTCTAGCACGCTTTCGATGCCCTGGCAGCCCAGACGGCAGGGCACGCCGACAAACACATCACGCAATCCGTACTGACCTTCAAGATAAGTAGTGACGGGCAGAATGCGGCACTTGTTGAGCAAAATTGATTCCACCATGACATAGGTAGACGAGGCAGGTGCGTAAAAGGCACTTCCCGTTTTCATCAAGTCCACAATTTCAGCACCACCTTTACGAGTGCGATCGATCAGGCGCTCGATCGCATCAGCAGCCATCAGTTCCGTAATGGGAATACCATTCACGGTGGTATAGCGGGGCAACGGCACCATGAGATCACCATGACTGCCCAATACAGTGGCGCTAATGTCGCTGGTTGATACACCCAATGCCATCGCCACAAAGGTTTGAAAGCGGGCAGAATCCAGCACACCCGCCATGCCCATCACTTGATGCACAGGAAGTCCGCTGGCTTTCCAGGTGATATGGGTCATCTGGTCGAGGGGATTCGTCACCACGATGAAGATCGTATTGGGCGAATGGACGATCGCCTGCTTCGTCACGTCCAAAACAATCTTGCCGTTCGTCAGCATCAAATCATCGCGGCTCATACCCGGTTTGCGTGGCAGTCCGGCTGTGATGACGACCACATCAGAGTCGGCGGTATCAGCGTAATCATTGGTGCCAACAATCTGGCGATCGTGCCGCTCCATGCCCCGTGCCTGCATCAAATCGAGCGCCAACCCTTGAGGGCGACCTTCCACCACATCCAGCAGCACGACATCGGCAAGATTTTTCTCGGCAAGTCGCTGTGCCAGGGCGCTACCCACGTTGCCAGAACCAACAACCGTAACGCGGGGCGGGGAACAGGCGATCGTAGACGGGCTTAGCATGAGAGGAGAGGTATGAGGGGTAAGGAGTGAGGGTAACAAAAGCAATGAGTGATGAAGAGTCAGTCTAGCAACGTTCCCCAACCATAGAGTTCGTTACCCACCATGCTGATTTTTAGCATTCACACCTCTCTCCTCTCTCCTCTCTCCTTACCTTCCTACTCAAACGCTTCGAGCTGATCCTGCCGCAGCCAGATGTTTGGTGTTGGAGTAATGCCGAACTGAACCAGGGCATAGTCGCCGCTCAGATCAACGACTTCACCCTTCGTCTCAAAGATGTAGGATGAAAAGCGAGGGTCACTTGCCTGTGCCTCCAGACTGTTTTCCAGCTTATCCTTCACTGCTCGTACAAAGTCACCGCGTTTGATTGGCATAGCGCTTACCGTTCAATAGTCACGTCTGTCAGCATTGTACGGTGGAAGCAGAACAGGCGATCGCACTTTTAGTGAATCTCTCGGCTATAGCGATCGCCAGAGGTTTTGCCACGCACAAACAACCTGATGGCTGGCAAATGCCTGGGTGCGGCAAACATCATGCATTGCTACTGGTAATCAGCACTTCGCCTTTCAGCATCCGTTGAGCGGCATCTAGCAGCGCTTCTTCCAGGTAGGGTTTCGTGAAATAACCGCTGGCACCAAGGGAGACTGCCATCTGACGGTGACGATCGGCACCACGAGAGGTGAGCATGGCGATCGGTAAATGGCTGAGGTTTGGGTCTTTTTGGATACGCGAGAGCAATTCTAACCCATCCATCCGGGGCATTTCGATGTCGCAGAACACGATGTCACAGGGTAGCCCAGCGCGGAGTTTTTCCCAAGCCTCTTGCCCATCGCGTGCCTGTTCAACCCGATAGCCAACCTTGTTGAAGGTCATGGAGAGCAGTTCGCGTACCGTGATAGAGTCGTCTACAATCAGCACGGTTGGCTCGGTTTTGGCGATCGGTGCTTCCTGAACCATGCTCACGCCGTCTTGTTCCCACAGCGACCCACCTACATCTTTGCGAATGCGACCCAGTGAGAGGTCAATCAGTTCCAACACGTCAGCGATCGGCATAATGCGACCATCCCCCAACACCGTTGCCCCAGCCACACCAACGGGTTTAGGAATGGGTCCTTCTAGCTGCTTGATCACAATTTCCTGTTCGCCCAGCACCTGATCGACCTGGAGCGCGAGGAAGTTTCCGGCACTGCGTAGAACGACGATCGACACAATATCGTCTTCCTGGTTGCCGCCATACACATTGCCTCGGCTGAGGTGACGGCTGTACGACAGCAGTTCGCTGAGGGGGCGCAGGGGTAAGAGCGAATCGCGCCAGGGAATACAGGCTTGCCCTTCGGCGTTGGTTTGAATGCGTTCTTTAGGCACATCGAGCATATCTTCCACCCCGTCCATCGGGAAGGCAATACGGGCGCGATCGCTGATGCAGCACAGTGCCTTTGAGATACTCAGCGTCAGCGGGAGGCGAATCGTGAACGTCGTGCCCTTGCCATAGGTAGAGTCGGTGGTAATTGCGCCACGAATCTCGCTCAGACTGGTGCGAACGACATCCATCCCCACACCCCGACCGGAGAAGTCATCTGCCTGATCTTTCGTGCTGAAACCAGCGTGGAAGAGCAAATCGTAGAGATCTAACCGCGTCATGTTTCTTGCTTCAGTCGCGGTGATGAGTCCTTTTTCGATCGCCTTTGCCTTGACGCGATCGATGTCGATCCCCGCACCGTCATCGGAAACCGAGATGATCGTCTGGTTTCCCTGGTGGAAGGCGCGAATGGTGATGCGTCCAGAGGGCGATTTGCCTGCGGCACGGCGCACTTCAGGAGACTCAATGCCGTGAGTGATGGCGTTGTTCACCAGATGCGTCATTGGATCGTAAAGCTGCTCCAAAATCATCTTGTCGATCAGCGTTTCGCGCCCTTCGACGTTTAGTTCTGCCTGTTTGCCGACTTTCATCGCAATGTCACGCACGGCACGGGGCAGTCGATCGGCAGTTTGAGCAAACGGCACCATGCGCGATCGGGTCAAGCCTTCTTGCAACTGAGTCGTTACCTGACGGAACATCCGCGTCACCTGATCGGTTTCATCCACGATGAACTCAATGTCAGATGACGACTCCCGAACTCGTACAATCAGCTCGATCATTTCCTGTGAAAGGCTATGGAAGCCCGTAAAGCGATCCATCTCCAGAGGATCGTATTCGATACCAGTGGCATTTGCGGTTTGAGCGAAGACTCCACTTTCGCGTACTGAAGGTGGCGCACTGAAGGCGCTACGGTGGCTTTGGCGACTGGCGAGAAGAGAACTTTCCAGGAGCGATCGCTCATACAAGTCTTGCATTCGCTGACCCACATCGCTCAGTTGCTGTACCTGATACAGCAAATTATCAAGCGACTGACGGAGCCGTTCCTGGTCTTCCTCCAGGCTGTTGCGGTTGACCACCAGTTCCCCTACCAGGTTACTGAGGTTATCTAAATGCTTGACGGGCACCCGCATCGTCTGCTCGCTAAACACTCGACCGGGACGGGTTGGACGACGATTCTGAGCCGCTGCACCACCACGGGTCAGTTTCACTGTAGGCGAACCGCCCATTTTCTCTTCAGCATCCTTCAGCAAATCATCCAGGTCATCAAACTCAGACGCGCGTGATGCTGCTGTATCGGATAGAGGTGCTGCATCAAAGAGGGATGTGGCAGTGTTGTCTTGGTCAAGTGCTTCACCCTGCAAAAGCGATTCGAGGTCAGCAAAGTCGCCTAGTTGTGATGAGGCTGTGGCACCAAACGCCAGCATTCCCCCTGCAGCAGTTTCAGGGGCATCAACGTCTTCTAGTACAGACGCCGCATCAGGTGCTTCAGCCAGCATGTCGTCTAAACTAGCCCATTCGTCTGCCTCTGAAGCCTCTTGATCAAGAAACGACTCTAGACCAGTCAAATTGTCACTATCGATCGTGTGATCACTATCGATCGTGTGATCTAAATCCAAGCTGCTCAGATCGGTCAAATCGGCAAACGCATCGTCGTCACTCAGCAGATTGTCGAAAGCAGAAGCGTTCGCATTTTCTGGCTGGCTTCCTCCGTCCAGCAGTTGATCGAACGACGCAGAGTCATCCGTGGATGTTGAGGCGGATGATTCATCGAGCAAGCGATCGAGATCGAGCAAACTATCGTTGGTTGCGTTCTCGCCGCTGCTTGTTTCCCAGTCGAAATCAGCCAATGCCTCCGAGCCTGTAGTGATGGTTTCGACAGGCGGTGAATCAAAGCCCAAAGCGTCGAAGTCAGAACTCTCAAACGCTTCAGAACTCTCAAACTCTAATGAAAAGTCACTAGAATCAGTCGTATCTACTGCCGTGCCGTTGCGTTCCTCGCGATCGCTGAAAGCAAGCAAATCATCACCAAAGTTCAGATCATCACCAAAGTTGAGACTGTCCTCATTCACCTCATTCAAAGGAATAGCCGCTCCACTGCTATCCTCCGGTGATTGAAAGAGCAAATCATCGTCGAAGTTGAGACTGTCTTCAGTTGAGGGGGTAGCTGCTGTGTTGCTATTCTCTTGAAAGGCAAATAACCCTTCACCAAAATCCAGATTGTCATCAGTGGACGTTTGCGATGTATCAGCACCGTCTAGATTGTCTAAGCCAAGCAAATCGAAGTCTAAGCTCTCTTCAGCGCTAGTGTCTGCACTGATCGTTGAGACCGCTGTCATTTCATCGGCTGATGCAAAGAGGTCGTCAGCCAACGCTAGCGGATCGTCGGTTGTCTCAGTTTCTTCGCCATCAGTTTCTTCACCAATAGTGGCAGGTGCGCCCAACGCAAACGGTTGCTCGTGTAAATTTAAGCTCTCGTCCGAAGGCGCGATCGCGCTGAGCGCATCCAGATCGTCTAAAGCGCTGAGACCCAATACATCATCGCTGAGCGCTGCCCCCGTTGCTTCATCGGATAGCGGTTCTGGAGAGACTCCAATCGTGAATAAGTCATCTGGTAATTCCAAATCCTCATCGATCTGGTTTGGGTCACTGAAGTTTAGCTCGTCAAGCGATTCATCAAAACTTGGCTCATCGAAGAGTGTGCCAGGAGCATCAGACGTACTGGCAGGCTGGGTTTCCATCAAGTCATCAAACGCATTGAGCGACTCTGAAGCGGCACCGAAAGCAAACGGCTCAAAGTCGGTTAGACCTTCCAAGGATTCGTTCAGCAAGTCAGCATGGGCGATCGTGCTGGGCGCTTCAGCAAACGGCTCTTCTAGTGCAGCGGCTGGATCGATCGTCTGATCAGAGTCATCTGCAGTCAACCAGGATGCTGCTACATCTGGCACTGAGGCATCCACCTCTGATACATCTAAGAGCGTAGTGTCCACAGCCTCGTCTGTATCCAAACCACCGAAGTCAATGTCTAGCGCATCCACTGAAGCTACGTTTGCTGATGTCTCGGCATTGTCAAAGTCGAGATTAGCGAGATCAAGGCTCAACTCATCGGCATAGGAGGCATCTGAACCAGAGGATTGGGGTTGGGATACGTCTAAACCTGCCCACGGATCAGGAAGATCGGCTGGCAAGGTAGTGGGAGGTTGATCGGAGACTTCATCCGATGATAAAGACAAATCTAACGCTGCCAGTTCGTCATCAATTGGCAGCAGTTCAGGCGCTGCATCGTCTTCTAGCAGTGATGCGAACGATTGGTCAAGCCCATCATCCGTGAGTTCTTCTACTAGCGGCTCTGGAAGCGATGTCGCTGATGGTTCAGCCGTCGTTGAGTGTAGAAGGCTGCTGAAGTCACTATCGTCCTGATCAGATAGCACTTCGATGGGGTCGGTGATGAAACTGTCATCGCCGAACGTGCTTGGTTCAGTTGTGTTGACTGCGGTTGGCACGATCGCATCATCCATCATGGAAGTATCAGGCATTGCGTCATCAGTCAGCGATGGCGCAGATTGATCCAGAGGAAGCGGATTTTGATTCGCGCTCTGAGGCTGGGTCAGCTCGTCCCAGGGATCGTCTAGCTCATTGACAATGGGATCATCCAATTCGTCCAGGTTAAGTTCCAGGGGTGCGTCGGAGCTGTTCTGGAGTTCTGAGAAGGTGAGGTCTTGCTCCCCTTCCATGCCAGCGAAGAGTTCACCCAAATTATCAAGAGACGAACTGGATTCAAACGCTTGCTCAAAACGAGAGGCATCCGACTCCGAAGTCGTTTCAGTGTCCAGGTTCAAATCGTCAAAGACATCATCAAAAGCAACGGACGGCTCAAGCATGGCTCCAGCATCCGTTGACTCACTCAAGTCAGCAGAGTCGGATGTGCCAAAGAGGTCGTTCAAGTCATCCTGTTCATTGATGCTGCCTGAGAAGAGGCGATCGTCTTCACCTACGAACGATTCTGGTGCTAGTGCATCATCGCTGAAGAGGTCGGTAAGCGCATCCTGAGAGGAGGTTGAGGCTTCTTCCTGCCCGATCTCTGCCTCATCAAAGAGAAGATCGGCAAAGTCGGCAGTTTTGTCAAAAGCGGCGGCATCATCTGAACTAACGGCAAGCATCGCTGCCGTATCGGTGATAATTTCTTCCTCTTGCCACGTAGAACCCAGGTCGGGCACCTCGCCCTCAAAGAGGTCAGCGAGACTGTTAAGCTCTGCCATCCCAACTTCAGGTCCATGCTGATCACTTGGTTCGTCACTGACCGATGCTGTACTGAGGCTGTCGCTCAAATTAATCGCGGGCGAAACGTTGTCCAGGTCAGCAAACAGGTCATCGTCAGTCGTGACTGCTTGTGGCTCCATCAGCCAGTCGGTGTTATCTGAGGTTGCTAGCAGGTCGTCAAAGTCGTCGATCGCAAGTTGTGGCGTGAGGGGCTGTAGAGCCTGTAGTTGAACACAGGGCGCAATTTCAGAAGCGCGACCAGAGAGAACCAGTTCTTGCGCCTGCTTGATGTCTTTGATTACGACCGCAGCCAGTGTGCGATAAGCATTGTCAGGGTTGGCGATCGCCGTTCTCGCCATCTCGACCAGAACACACCAACTTGACAAATCAAATCGTTCGCCGATGCTGATCAGATGGCGACACAGATCTTGCAACTGCTGACGATTAGCCGCGTCCGACTCTGGCTGCTTGAATAGTTGCAGCATCTCGCGCAGCCGCAACGGAATGTCGTTCTGGAAAAGCAGTACGAAGGCACTGTCCTGCTGTGCTGGCGATGAGCCTACCTGAGCACCAGCGGCGATCGAGCGATCGACGGCAGATGGCGTAGGGGTGGCACTACTTGCCAGGACATTCAAGTGGTTTTCTAGCTCTCCAAAGACATGCTCGACCCCAGCAACCGTCGCATTTGCAGCTTCATCAGTCAAGCCAAACGGTCCTTGTAACTGCCCCACCAGCTCCTGTAGCGCATCAAAAACTTGTAAAAAAAGACCTTCAAGCTTTTGATCGACTTTAACAGGCGCATCTTTAAGAATCTTGAAGTAGTCTTCCAGGCGATGGGAGACTTGCTGAATGCTGTTTAGCCCCAGCATTGCCGCTCCACCTTTGACGGAGTGGGCTGCCCGAAACAGCTCATTGACCATTTCCTGGTCTTCAATGGTGCTTTGCAGATTGAGCAAGCCTTGCTCGATCGTGTTGAGGTGGTCTTTTGCCTCCTCAATGAAGTAGCCCATGATTCGCTGTTGTTGTTCAGGCTGCATGGCAGTGTCCCATTCCTTTGAAACGTATGATTGCTACCGAAACGCATTGTGCGTTACAGAGTCGATCGCTCACGGGGCGCTTGGAGGGAGGTTTATTAGCAGCATCCGCACCTGACGCTGCAAGTTTGAATCAATGTGTCAGCGACGAGAAAATGTTGATCGATCTCGCCTAAAGGCATACCAGCATCCTAGATTGCTCTACTGTACCTGATACACCTGAAATTGACACCCGCAGCAAACCTCCTCTATCTACGGCTACTTGCGCTCGATCGTTTCCACTCGGAACCGTTCCACCGAGGTGAGCAAATCGCGGGCAACGCCGACCAGATTTTGCAGCGAACCGGACACCCGCTGCGCTTCCTGCGAGGTTTCTTGCGCGGTCAATTCAACCGATTGCATGACCTGCGCAACCGCACGTGAGGTTTCGGTTTGCTCAACGGTATCCGCTGTGATCGATCGCACCAGCACGTCAATCCGGTTGGAGACCTGAATGATATCTTCGAGCGATCGCTTCGCCTGTTCCGCCAGTCGAGTACCCTCGATCACCTGCTGCGTTCCTTCCTCCATTGCCGTCATTACAGAACCCGTTTCACCCTGAATTTGCAGTACGATTTGCTCGATTTCCTTCGACGCTTTCGCGGCTCGGTCAGCAAGCTGACGTACTTCATCGGCGACGATCGCAAACCCACGACCCGCTTCGCCTGCCCGCGCTGCCTCAATACTAGCGTTGAGTGCCAATAGGTTGGTACGGGAGGCAATTTGCGAAATCAAGGCGACGATCTTGGAAATCTCTTGCGATGATTCCGCTAGGCGCTTCACCTTACGCGTAGTTTCTGCCACCGTTTCGCGGATTTCGAGAATACCTGCCACCGTGCGTTCCACTGCTTCACCCCCTTTAAGGGCGGTTGCGGATGCCGATCGTGCCACTTCCTCCGCTTCGCGGGCGCTTTCTGCCACCCGTTGAATCGAGTCGGTCATGACTTGCACGGAATTCAGCGTCACAGCAAGCTCTTCTGCCTGACGGAGGGCATCAGAGGACAAACTGCGGGCGAACATTTCGTTGTCAGTCGAGCCTTTGCTCACCTGCCGCGCTGCCACTTTCACCTGTTGCACAATCTCACGGAGGTTCTGGATGGTCAGGTTGAACGAGTCGGCAACGGCTCCCAATACGTCAGCCGTGACTTCTGCCTGCACCGTCAAGTCACCCCGCGCCGCACCTTCCACATCATCCAGCAGTCGAATCACCTGTCGTTGGAGGTCTTCCTTCGCTTGTTCTTGCTCTTCTGCTTTGCGTTGCGCTTCGCTGGTGGTCGTCAGGATGACTCGCGCCATCTGGTTGAACCCGGTGGATAGATGACCAAACTCATCCTCTGTGTAAACTGTGGCACGGGCATTTAAGTTGCCTTGAGACACCGAATTGAACTGCGCTTGCAGGTCATCGGTGGACTGCCTGATTTTCTTGGCAGTGAATTGTCCGACGGCAAAGGCTGCCATACCACCCGATAGACCACCGACTAGAGCCATTGCCCAGCCAGTGCTCTGAAGCCGCGAGATCACCGCGCTGGAAATGTCCTTTTCTTGCTGTGTGGCACTGGCAGATGTACCAGGAAGGGTGCTGGTAGAAATGAGGTTGACGATCGCCACCGCGACAGCAGAGAAAATCCCAGCCGTAATGGCGGTGTAAAACTGTTTTCGCTCAATCGGTGCATTCTCCAGAAACGCTAGCGCTCCTTGCTCAACGCTGGGAGTCGGTTCAAGGTTTTGCTGATCAGTTTGGGTAAAGGTCGGCACCTGGTCGGACGTGCTGGAGATGCTAAACACTTCATCATCTGAGATGGTGGAGTGACTGCCACCTTGACTAAAGTCCATCGAATCGAAATCCCGGGTGGTCGCTCCACGTGCTACAGCTTCGCCCCCAGCCAACGCCATGCCTCCAGGCGAATCAAAGCCTGTACCAACAGCAGGGCTGGTAAAACCTGCGGAGTTATCGGAAAGGTCAAAGTCGGCGAGATTACCAAGATCGTCAAATTCGTCAAATTCATCCAGAAAGTCGGCGCTGGTTTGCCCTGTACTCCCCGCAGCGCTGTGAGCACGATCGCCATCAGCAGCGTCTATCGGCTCCTGAGTAAATTCGCCAGCCGAAGCAAATGTTTGATCACTCTCGTACGCTCCGGTACTGCCCATGAAGAGAGTTTCATCTTCACTGACGCGGGGCGGATAACTACGAGTTGGATGGGGTAGTTCGAGCAGGCGATCGCCAACAGGACTGTCGCTCTCTATGGTGTCGTGTGGCTGATCGATCGGCAAGGCTTCCGGCAAGTCCAACGGTGCAAACGCGTCATCAAACTCATCCAGAGCTGAGGCGAACTGATCATGAGGCGCGTTGGCACCATAATTTGACACACCGTAATCAAACTGATCGGGTAGGTCGCCCATGCTAGGCGATGATTCAGCTGGTGGTGACTGGAAGAATGATTCCTCTGTGAATGAGTCCTCTGTGGGAGACGGTGGCGCTACGGCATCAACTGAGAACGGATCAGACAGGGCATCAAGGTCGTCTAACTGATCGGACTCTTGCAGATAGGTGTTAGCGGCGAACGGGCTAGCGAACGGCTCTTGCTCTGGTGGCAACGCAAAATTCTGCCCAGGCTCATTCGCTTCTGGGTTAAAATTCGGGTCGAAGTTGGGGTCAAAATCAAGGTCATCGGCACCAAAAACGTTGTCAAACTCATTATCCACGCCTAAAACGTCACCGTTTTGCCAATTGCTTGCGGATGCATAATCAGGTTCGGCTGGCGCATACGCTTCAGACGCGATCGCCGCATCGAAGTGGTCTTGACCATCGCCGACATCAGATTGGCTGTTGATATAAGCCAGTCCATCGTTGGCGTAGTTGATGAATTCCTGATCGGTTGTGAGGCTCAGCACTGACTGGTACTGTTCTCTGGCGACCGTAAACTGCTGTAACCCATAGCAGTAGACGTGACCGCGCAGCAAAGACGCGCTGGGGTCTTCAGGAAATTCTTTGACAAGGCGATCGACGACTTCAGCAGCCTCTTGATAGTTGCCCTGTACATAGGCTTTTTGAGCTTGCTGATAGTCCTGTGCGTATTCAGTGCCTGATGCCATTTGCCTCCTCCCAGTTGCGTATTGAGTGCTGTAGCTTAGGCATAGCGGACAGTTTGCGACGTACGGCACGGCTGCTACCGACACCGCACTCAACCCGCGTGACTCGTTCCTCAGTTTTACTGCTAGTTCTCAGTTTTTTCACGTCAATTTTTCTCCTAGGCTGCCCATCGAGCTGACCGCAAAATGGCGATCTGATCCAGCAACCGCAAAAACTTGTTCGCCTGAGCATCTAAAACCCATTCACCCCGCAGAAACGGCGCGACACTATCAGGAACATTGGTTGACATCTGTACCTCCTCAATATCTAACCAGTCCATCCCGACGATGCGATCGACCGCTAGACCTAGCATAATATCCTGGTCTTCGACTGCGATGACCTGGACTTCTGGCTTGTCTGTATTCAAGGGCGTTGGATCACCGAGAAATTGACCGAGGTCTGCAACCCAAACGACTCGCCCTCGTACATTTAGCGTACCCAAAAGCAGTGGCGAAACATTGGGCACGGGCGTAATCCGATCGGGTGATGGCGACAGCACTTCTCGAATCCCCATTGCAGGCAGGGCAAATTCGCTCCCGGATGTGATGTAAAACCGCAAGTGCAGCTCACCTTCAGGACTTTCTAGTTCTTGAAATTCGGGCGCTTGATCTTGCCCTCTACCCGTTAAGAAATCTGAATTACCGACCATAGCGGTTTGCTTTAACCTCGCAACAATTGCTTCACCGTGCCCACTAGCTCTGTCGGCTGAAACGGTTTGGCGATATAAGCATCGGCTCCTTGTTTCATGCCCCAGTAGCGATCGAATTCTTCCCCTTTTGACGAACACATGACCACTGGTACGTCCTGAGTCTTTGGATCGGCTTTGAGGCGGCGGCAGACTTCGTAGCCATTCATGCGCGGCATGACAATATCCAGCACCACAAGATCAGGTCGATGTCCTTGAATTTGCTCTAATGCTTCAACGCCGTCACTCGCCACCGTCACACTTAAGCCACTCCCCTTTAAGAGATCAGTAATCATCTCTCGTTGAGTCACACTATCTTCCACGACTAGAACTGTACTCATCTTCTTTTCCCTGCTTGCCGGCTGAAACGTTAACGGGAAGACCCAACGCTACTCACCTTAGTATTCACCCTAATAACGATGTAATCCATAAAGTATCCTCGATCTGTCGCTAAATGGCTGCCGATGCTGCCGAGTTAGTATCACCATCAGCCATTTCTAAACTGGTTTCGCTTGTGTTAGCTGGTAGTTGGTACGCACTATCGCTGTGCTGGTCGCCCACACCGATGTAGCGTTCAACTAACATTAAAAGCTCACTTTCACCAAATGGTTTCGTCAAATAGTCAGTGGCACCAACCATTTTTGCTTTCACGCGATCGATAAAGCCATCTTTGCCCGTCAGCATCACGATCGGAATCTGGCGAAAAGCGGTCGATGTTCGCAGCATGGCACAGATTTCGTACCCATCCAGTTCGGGCATCGCAATGTCGCAGAGAATCAAATCAGGCTTCAGTTGAAAGACGAGGCTAAGTGCGTTCAAGGGATTACCAATTGCCGTTGCTTCGTAACCGTGTTGTCGTAAGATATGCTCCACCGTCTCGCGTACTGCTACACCGTCGTCAATACAAACAACGCGCAAGTTCCTTGTCTCCTGTTGAAGACCAAAATCTTTAGAACGGACTGCTTTAAAGCCGATAGCTGCTTCGTTTTTGAGGGCGTTTTCCCGAACATTTTCCTGGGCAACAGTATAGACAAGCTGAATCATCCCTTTCTGTACATAAGGATAGATTGCCCGCGCGACCGTTAAACTATCCCGATTCAAATAACGTGCAATTTGACGAATCGATGTCTTACCGTCTGCGTAACGATCTAAGGTTGCCAGCGTGCGCTTTGAGAGACTGGCTTGCAGGGTCGTGGGGTCTGCGATCGCGGGACACTGATCCGGCGACTGGATATGGGGATGAAATTGCTTCCATTCCTGCACCTGCGTCATGATCTTTGCGAGCAATGGCGTAATCTCCAGGGTCGTCAACTGTGGTGACAGTGCTGGACCCAGCTCAAAAATAAATGACCCTTGATGCAGGCTGAGCAGGTCAAACAGAGTTTCATGCACCATGCTTTGAATAATGCTGCGTCCCTGTGCGGGAGTCAGCGTGTGGTTTTCGAGCAGTGCCCACAAATAGCCGTATTCAGGAGCATTCGTCGTCGCGATCGACGGCACCACGAGATGGCTCAGAGATGCCTCTGCCCGATACCGTCGTAAATAATCTGATAATCGAGACAAGCTGGTGGCGCGATCGGCAGCATACACAATCTGCCCATTGAGAAAGAAAACAAACCAGTATTGCTCTGCTAGCGCTTTCGATGCCCGCACATCTTGCACATACACCATGCCAAGATTACCCATGCCACTGGGTTGCGACGGGTATGCCTCAACAAAAAGCTCACCAGTACGCTGCCCCAACTCAATGAGTTGCAGAATGCTACGAATGTCAATTTCGTTCAACTTACCCTGCATGAAACTCTAGCCTTCTCCTCAAACGCTTGTCACTCGGTTCGATTCAGGCATCTTTTCCAACAGACGTTACTTGGTCAATCAAGCAGTCTTTGCTCGGCAAAGAATTTCTGATGCATCAGCAGCGTACTGGCTAATACAACTTTTATACTCCCCTTACTGCCGTTATCAATAGAATCTCTTAGTTTTATGCTTTGGCGCTTGGCGATCGTCATGCTTGTCACCGTTAACGCTGTCTCCACTGATCTGTCTGACTGAGGCGAGTATCGTCTTACAGCGATTTAGAAAATCGGTAGACTCATCATCCTGACGTATACTCATGCTTTACACTTCTTGATGATTATCCCTTAAGGCAATGCTAGATTAGAGTCCAGCAAATGCCAAATCAACTCAGTGTTATTCCAAGCGAACGGACTGATCACAAAAGTAATTGCTCTAGAGAGAATACGACTCATTTACGCTGGTTTCTGCCATCTGGACTTATTTTCAGCTTAAGACTCGATTTTGAGACTTAGCTTAGAGGGCTGTTGGCTTCTCGATACCACGCTACGAGCTTGGGGTTGCTACGGGTGCTATTTGTGTGTGTCTTGAGCTAATTTTTAGAGGGAAATGAGTCTCTGAGTAAGGAGTCTGACCTAGAATGGCGTGGTGACCGTAGGCAGTGCGCTTGGCATCAATGTTCAGCTCAATGTTTAGCATTGTTAATGCCCTCATGCTTGCGTTCGCTAAGACGGTGCCTATCGGCGAATCTACTGAGAGCGTTGGAGAGTCATAATACCGGATAGAAAGGCGTTCAAGGCGAGTATACACAGACATCTCGCAGATAGTTAAACGGCGATCGCTCATTGCCTGCTCGGTCGATCGGGTTAGAACCAGAAGAGCGGTATGAGCGTTACAGCAAAGGACTGATATCCGGTAAAAGCCGCACGACGCTTTCAAAGGCGATGCACCCGCAGCTACATGACAAGGAAAGGTTTGAACGGCACGATTCGTCGCAAGGATTGTTTTGCCAGGGTTGTCTCATTACACTGGGTCTAATGGTATTGACTAAATTGTTTAAGGTTAGACCGTCAAACGTGATCACGATTGGGCACAGACACAGAAGAGGATTATCAGCGTGCTGTATCTAGCAGAAGTACAAAAGAAGAGTGGTGGCTTGCTAGGTGGTGGAAAAGCAGAGCTAAAACTGCTTGCCTGCCAGCGGACCGAACAAAGCTGGAGCGCTGTGCCGGGTGAAGAAGTTGTGGGCTGTGACGAGGCGAATAACTACAACGGTGGTGCCCTTGTTTTGGTTGATTTGACGGCAAACAAGCAGGTGCAGCGCGTCCAGGAAGCGGGTCGGCAACTGGTCAGCATTCTGCAAAACTTTTCGCGCTTGCAAGAGAAATTTAAAACGCAAGAAGAAGAAATTGAGCAGTGGAAGCAATCGCTGACCTATCAAAGCCAGGAACTGAATCGCCGAGAAATGGAGATGGAGGCTCGCCGCGAACAACTCCAGCAGATGGAAGACGACTTCGAGCAGCTAGAGCAACAGCGTAAGGAGTTTGAAACGCTGCGCGACGAGGTCACTCAACAGCGGGACGAGTTTGAACGCAATCGTCAGGAACTAGAAGGTGCCTGGGATCATCTGCGCGGCGAAATGCGTCGCCTGGAAGAGCGGCAAGCAGAGTTTCAGCAAACGGCTTTTCTTGATGACGATCAGGCGCGGACGATCCATGATTTGCTGAATCGCTTAGCCGATTCGGTGCCCCCAACCGATGCTGTACGAGAGCAACTAAATGCCTCGTTTGAAATTCTGACCCAGCAGCAAAACACGCTCAGTGAGCAGTGGCAGAATTTGGAGCAGCAACGATCGACCGCACAGCAGCTTCAAGGCGATGTCGATCGCCAAACGCAAGAGATTCAACAGTGTTGGGAAGAGTGGAACCAGGCACAGGAGTCGTTGGAGCAAGGACGAGCAGAGCTAAAAGTACAGCAAACATCGCTCAACGTCCGCCAGGAGTATGCCCGGATGCTGGGCGTACAGATTCAGAATCAAGAGGACTTGCATCATCACCTCTACGGCTTGGCAGACACATCAGACAAGGTCAAGATTGGGCAAAAGGTCGATGTTGAGGCGCTCGAAAAGCTATCAGTAGATGAGCTGCAAAAAGTGGTTAGCGATCTAGAGCGCGATCTACAAAAGCTCTCTCAGTTTGTGGAAAGCCAGGAAGAGGAACTGCGCTATAAGCAGCAAGAGATCGACGCGGTACAGGCAAAAATTCAGGCTGCCAATGAGTACGATCGCCTCAATCTAGAAAACGAACTGGCAGACGAGCAAGACGGCTACCAGATGCTCAACGAAACCCTGGTCGGTCAGCGGCGCAACCTGCGAGAACGCGACGGGCTACTCAGCCAGCACCGTGCCGTGTTGCTACGTCGTCAGGGCAACGCCGACCCAACCACGCAAGAAAACGACATTGACCTGGGACCCATCCTCAGCCAAATCGAAGCGCAACGGCAGCAGCAGGTAGAAGAATTGCAAAAGCTGGAAAGCCAGATTGAGCAAATGCGAGGCGCGATCGATCAGGCGCAAGGCATGGTTAACACGCAAGCAGCCGAACAAGAAAACAAGCGCAACGAACTCAAGCAGTTAGAACAAACTTTGCTCGATCGCCGCTCTACCGCCGCTGAGACCTGGGGGCGCGTTAACCTTTACCAGGAAATGCTCCAACCCATTCAAGACAACGTAGACGGGTTGCGTCAACGCTTGGAAGGCGTTACAGGCACAATGGCTCAGTTTCAAGAAGCGGGAGACTCTCAGGGGCAGACGATCGCCGAAATGCGCCAAATTCTCGCCAGCCTCACCAGCACCCCAGAACTGGCAGCCTCATAAGCAATCAGTAATCAGTCTCTAAGCCATCTGTCATCCTAGTGTTATGACCAATGACGATCGCCTAAACCGAGTCGGAGAATGACGTGATTGACCTCAAATTAGCAGTTAGCGCCCTCATTGAAACAGTAAACCGCCATCAGCTCAACTTTGAAACCAGTCAGCGAAACTTTGAGCGCCTCTACACTGAAATCCGCGATTTGCGAACTGATACCCGCACGATTCAAGCTGAGATTCGAGACATTCAGACTGATATTCGGGGGCTTCAAACGGAGAATCGGCGTATTCTTGATATTTTGCAGCACCGAGAAGACCAGAATGGCGATCGCTAATGGTCGATCGTCCCTCAACCAATCAGTAACCCCGCATCTAGCGGCACCGCTGCATTCACCAGTGACAAGAGAACGCCTGTTTGCTCCTGTCCATTCGTCGCCAAATCGCTGTGGCAGAGATACACCCGTTCTTCCGTGCGACTGAGCAGATCCAGCAAGATGCGACGCAGACGGCGTTCATTCGCATCCATCGTATCGGCAGCAGTCCAGGCGCGTCCTGACCAGCCTTGCAAAAACAGCGGCGCACCAAACAGCGAATCGACTCCGCTCAACCAGCGTGGCGACCCAGCATCCAGCCAGAACTGCCAGCGGTGAGCGCGACGACTGGAACGATACTGAAACACATTTGCCAGCAGCACCGCATTACTGTCGGGTCCGATCGGACGAACAGGATAGGGATTCGCAGTCACCGTGCCACTCTGCAAAAGCTGGATAAAGCGACTCACCGTCATGTAGGCAGGAGCATCGAACCGTTGGCTGCGTCGGAGCCTACCATCTACTTCCCAATAATGTTGCGCTGCTTCAATCAACTGACGCAATGCCGACAGTTGCTCAAACGGCAGAGAACCACCGCCAAACAAGAAATGCTGAATCGCTCGATCGAGCAACGACACGGCATTGGGGATCAAGCGTTGCTCCAACTGCCCCTGTTGCGTTTCAATCCATTGCACGATCGCCTGATACGCATTACTCGCCTGGTAACCCAATCGATCCCATCGGGGAAACGTAGTAGCAGGTAACAAACGGGGTCGATCGGGATGCGGCACAAAGCAGTAGTCCGCCAGCAAGCCAGCGCGAACGGGGTCGATGAGTGAGGGGTGGGGGGTGAGGGGGTGAGGGGGTAAGGGGGTAAGGGGGTTTTCTAAGTGCTGAGTGCTGACCGCTGACTGCTGACCGCTGACTGCTGACCGCTGACTGCTGAGTGCTGACCGCTGACTGCTGACCGCTGACTGCTGACTGCTGACTGCTGACTGCTGACTGCTGACTGCTGACTGCTGGCTCAATACGACTAGCATTTCTGCGACCGCATCCCGATCGACCAAACGCCCCAAACCTGGATAAACCAGGGTTAGCAGTGTCAGCAAGGCACGAATAATCGGCGAACTGGTAAGGGGGCGCTGATCGTTCAGGGATTCGACGGGAATTTGGTGTTTGGTGAGGATTTCGGTCAGGCTGTAGCGGGCGATCGCATCCACACCGGGAGCAATCACCGCAATGTCGCGGGGCTGCACCTGCTTGGCTTGCACAGCATCTACAATCACCTCTGCCGTACGCCGCAACAGTTGGGCACGAGAGGTTGTCTGCATGACCTGGATCGATTCTGGCAAACTGGCAAAGAAAATGGGGTCTGTCGCTAGCGCCACAATCGCTTCACCCAATTCGTTACCCAGACAGGGCGCAGGACGATCGGTCAGCGTTTCGACCTGGCAACGGTCTGCCAAACCTGACAGGTAAGCAGGATCAGCTCCCAAACCCAGACGCACAGCTCCATCAGGGTTATAGGTAAAGATGGCTCCGGCTCCGGCATCCAGCAAAGTGTCAAAGAGGAGTCGCGCGATCGCGGGATACTCATCCACATCGTCTGCCAACACGATTTGATAACGCTGCGCTAAATGCTGTTGATAGATCGGGTTGGGCAGTAAATGCTGCCAGTACAAGCCAGCAATGATGCCGTACGTCAGCAATCCACCCTCCAGGCACCAGCGCTCCCAGCGTTGCAGCAGTTCGCCCACATCAGCATCAGGCAACGGCAGTTGCTCGCCCTGTCCGGTCAGCCCCTGCTCTAGCATGATAGGGATGTCTGCCAGTGGAATACCCGCCAGTGTCGCTAGTTGCAGCAAATCCAGCAGCCGTCGTACTAACCGTCCTTCAGTGATGGTTGCCTGCTGTCCGATCGCGCGATCGAGGTCTGCTCGCCAAAGTTGGGCTGCCAGTTCTTGCTCGTTTTCGGGTGCCAGCCGTACCGGAAATTGCGCTTTCAGGTCGAGCTGTTGAATCAGCAGCGACCAGAACAGCATGACTTCCTCCTGAAAAAAGCCCAGTGGAGTTGTGGAGTGTAAAGACACCTTGCTCTGGGTTGCAGCCGTCAGGCGATCGAGCAGGTCGATCCGGTTGTCGCCGATCGCCGCTAAGACCAGCACTCCGGGTGCACCCTCGCCAGCAGAAGGGATGAGAGACGCTGGCAACAAAGCAGGAGACGCAAAAACATTGGTAGGCGCAGCAGGTACAGAGCGCGTGATCTCTAGCCCTCTGCCAACATTTCTAGTAACGTCTCCCAGTCCTTTCACCCCAGACCGCACCCAAGCACTAAACTGGTTGACCAAAAAAGCCGTTTTGCCGCTGCGTGTAGCCCCTATGACCCAAATCGGCTCGCTACTCACTGATTGCTCTCGGTTGATTTGTTACTATGGCTAAGCGCGTTTAACGTGAACGCTTTGCGATTAAGCCTTGCCTATCGCTCCAGGCTACCAAATCTTGATGGTCAGTACATAAGACCCCGCATCATTCTGCACCTATTCGCGTCATGCAAACAACAATCTGGACCAGACTGAAGCAGTCGCTCTCTGCTGTAAGGCAGTGGTATGAGCAAACACCGGAACGGGCACTTGATCAGGCGTATGCCGCTGCCTTGATGATTAAGTCGATCGAAGATGAACATTTTGATGGCAACCCAATTTTAATTAGCACTGATAAATACGGCGCAAACTCGAATGCAGTATTTCAGGAAGAGCTAAGAAAATGCCTCAAGATTGCCGCGCTGCGATTATCAGAATTCAAGGCTAGTCGGTTCATTTTTAACACTACGGATGCGTCTGCAGACGCGCTCAAAGGACCAGCATCGTTAGCCAATAAAGAGCGATCGGCAATTATTTTAGAAAAGCTTAAATTCATTGACGAAGTACTCGGACGGTATCAAGAGCAACCGTCCGAATCGCTGTCGCTTGTACCGATCGACCAAACCAATCAAGCTCAATTAACTCAAAGCGGCAAAACTCAGCTAACCGTGCGCCCAAAGGGAAACACTGGCAGTCAACGCCTGAGTAACGGACAAACAGTGGATCAACTCTATCAATCAGAACCCACATTTGATGATGAAGCAGGCATTTTTGATAAACCCGGTGTGTTACCTCGGACGATCGCCAGCACTATCAGCCGCATCAAGCGAGATCTAGACCCCAACTCCGAACAGCAAGTTGTGCAAAACTTTCGGAGCACTAAAGCAAAAACGCGGATGGCAATTCGCCTGATGCTGATTCTCATTACAGTGCCGTTACTCACAGCGCAAATCTCGAAGACGCTGATTGTTGGACCGATTGTAGACTCCTTTCGATCGCCTACATCAGTTGAACCCTTTCTCAATTTTGAACTTCAAGAAGAAGCGCTCAAAGAACTACAAACCTTCAAAGAACGACTGGAGTTTGACTTTTTGCTAGGCAACGTGCCCAGTCTGACCAGTGAAGCAGGTGGCGACCACGGGGGCAGCGATCATGGAGGGGGCGAGACCGCTGTTGGAGAAGGGCAAACCACCAACGAAACAAATAAACCGTTGACCAAAGCCGAACAAGAAGAACTTATTGAAAGCAAACTGAAAGAGAGAGCGGAAGAAATCCAGCTTGACTACAGTGATGAGAGTTCTGGTGCCATCAAAAACATTTTTGCCGACTTGTTCTCAGTCGCTGCCTTTGCGATCGTCCTCATGGTCAGTCGCCGTGAAGTGGCAATACTCAAATCTTTTATTGATGACACCGTTTACGGCTTAAGTGATAGCGCGAAAGCATTTGTCATTATTCTACTAACCGATACCTTTGTTGGTTTTCACTCTCCTCACGGCTGGGAGGTTCTCTTAGAAGGGTTGTCTAAACATTGGGGCTTACCCGCCAACCGTGATTTCATCTTTCTGTTTATTGCCACCTTCCCTGTTATTTTGGATACTATTTTCAAATATTGGATCTTCCGCTACCTCAACCGCATTTCGCCATCTGCTGTCGCCACTTACAAGAACATGAACGAGTAAATTTATTCACTGTCAATAACCCATAAACCAACAGATCAATCAGCCACTGCTAGTTTATGGGTTGATTTTGACGACTAATTTTACCCGATGTGCGACTTTCCTCGACTACTTGCAAAGACTGCCCTCACCCTAGCCCTCTCCCGATGGGAGAGGGAACCAGAAAATTCTGAAAGCCCTTCTCCTTGGGGAGAAGGGTTGGGATGAGGGCGAATTAGTTGCACATCACGTAATTTTATGAACATTAGCCTGAAGCAGGCTGCATTCGACGTACTGTCGACTTGAGCCAGATTTCAGCGTCGATTAATTGCGTTGGGGTATCGGCTGAGTCTGAGTGGCAGGAGCAGGTGCAGGTGCAGACGGTGCCGAACTCGGTGAGGTGGTTGGTGCGATCGGGCTCATCGATGGCGTTGGTTCTGCTGTCTGAGGGGTAATGCTGACACCACCCGAAGGCGTGAACGGTAGGAACGTTGGGTCAACCTCACGTGGGAAATAGCTGGCATCAATACACGAGTCCAGCGCTTTGGTAGACGGAACCTTGGCTGCTCTGTTTAGCCCGACAACGCAGTCAGAATAGCGCGTCGGCAATAAGCTGCGACGGCAACTGTCGAGCACATTAGCGGCAGTACTGTCGCTGATTTCGCGGCGAATATCAACCACGCAGGTTGCCAGATCTGTGGGGCGACGCACCTGGCGGCAGGCAGTTAACGCATCAGCGGCGGCAAAGGTGCTGCCACTCAGTTGGCTTACGCATGACGAGAGGTCGCGTGGAAAAAAGGCTCTAGAACAAGCTGATGCCGCTTCTTCGGAGGAAATTTTTGCGTCTAACAAGTCTGCTGTGCAGCGCTCGTAATCGTTGGCAGCGATCGCCGAAGGAACAGGCAACACCACTGCAAACAGCCCTGCAACAACACTGATGCTGGCAAGACCGCTAACCAACGTGACGCTAGGCTGAGACTTTGGTTGACAGATTTGAGCTTTCACAGTTTTAGAAGCTTGGAGGGTTATCGTTTGCATAATAGCAAGCTTTCTGCGATCGATGTAAACCCCCAAACGGTAGCACCTGCTGCAAACATTACAATTCTGTCATCAACTTCACCAACCGGAATCTACTACAGTGATAAGGGTATACAAATCCGTTTAGCAGTCCAAAGGATACCCCGGTATGCATCTGAGTGAACTAACTCACCCCAACCAGTTGCACGGTCTGTCGGTCTATCAGCTCCAGCAAATTGCTCGTCAGATTCGTGAAAAGCACCTGCAAACAGTTGCTGCCAGCGGTGGGCATTTAGGACCTGGCTTAGGCGTTGTAGAACTAACGCTGGCACTGTATCAAACCCTGGATCTCGATCGCGATAAAGTTACCTGGGATGTCGGGCATCAGGCATACCCCCACAAGCTCATCACTGGGCGCTACGCACGCTTCCACACTCTGCGGCAAAAGGGCGGCATTGCTGGCTACCTGAAACGTTGCGAAAGCAAATTTGATCACTTTGGCGCGGGTCATGCCTCCACCAGCATCTCTTCAGCACTGGGGATGGCTCTGGCTCGTGACATGCAGGGTGAAAACTACAAAGTTGTCGCTGTCATTGGCGACGGTGCCTTGACGGGCGGCATGGCACTAGAAGCGATTAACCACGCAGGTCATTTACCCAAGACTAACCTGTTGGTCGTACTGAACGATAACGAGATGTCGATCTCACCCAACGTGGGTGCTATTCCCCGCTACCTCAACAAAATGCGGCTGAGCGCACCTGTGCAGTTTATTTCCGAAAACCTGGAAGAGCAGTTCAAGCACCTGCCCTTTGTGGGCGAATCTCTTGCGCCCGAAATCGGTCGTGTGAAGGAAGGCATGAAGCGCTTGGCAGTGCCCAAAGTGGGAGCTGTTTTCGAGGAGTTGGGCTTTACCTATGTAGGACCGATCGACGGTCACAACCTGCAAGAGTTGATTACCACCTTTCAGCAGGCACATAAGCATCCGGGTCCCGTGCTTGTCCACGTTGCTACGACCAAAGGCAAGGGCTACGAAATTGCCGAGAAAGATCAGGTTGGCTACCATGCTCAATCGCCTTTCAATCTGGCAACTGGGAAAGCTGCGCCTTCTAGCAAGCCCAAGCCACCCAGCTACTCTAAGGTGTTTGGCGATACGCTAACGAAAATTGCCGAGAACGACCCCAGAGTCATTGGCATCACTGCCGCAATGGCAACGGGCACCGGGCTAGACATTTTGCAGAAGAAGCTGCCCGATCAATACATCGACGTTGGCATTGCCGAACAACATGCTGTAACGCTGGCAGCGGGTCTCGCGTGCGAAGGGATGCGCCCCGTTGCTACGATTTATTCTACGTTTTTACAGCGAGCGTTCGATCAGATCATTCACGATGTCTGTATCCAAAACCTACCCGTCTTCTTTTGTATCGATCGCGCGGGCATTGTCGGCTCGGATGGTCCCACCCACCAGGGCATGTACGATATCGCTTACCTGCGTTGCATCCCCAATATGGTGCTGATGGCTCCTAAAGACGAAGCCGAACTCCAGCGCATGATTGTGACGGGCATTCAGCATACGGGACCGATCGCCCTCCGCTATCCACGCGGCAACGGCTACGGCGCACCCTTAATGGAAGAAGGCTGGGAACCTCTACCGATCGGTAAAGGTGAAATTCTCCGTCATGGCGATGATGTGCTGCTGCTGGGCTATGGCTCAATGGTGTATCCCTCCATGCAGGTGGCAGAAATTCTCAGCGAACACGGCATTCAGGCAACCGTCATCAACGCCCGCTTCGCCAAACCACTGGATACCGAACTCATTCTGCCCCTGGCGCAAAAGATCGGTCGGGTCGTGACGCTGGAAGAGGGCTGTTTACCCGGTGGCTTTGGGTCTGCGATCGCGGAAGCCCTTCTGGATGCCGACATTGCTGTACCGCTCACCCGTATTGGGGTGCCCGATCAACTGGTTGACCACGCCACTCCCGATGAGTCCAAAGCCGATTTAGGCTTAACGCCACCCCAAATGGCAGAGCGCATCTTGAAGCTGTTTAGCCGTCAGCCCTCACCCGTCAGCGTATAGCTAAATTCAAATCCTCTCTGGAGGGACACTGCCTGTACCGTTCCTCCAGAGAGGTATTACCTAGCCCAATTTTTCGGTTGCCCAGGTAATACTAATTCTACAAAATCGCCCTACAGATTTGTTCTTGCTGCTGACCGCTGACCGCCAGCCGAAGCTTGCCTGTGTAGCCACAGTTTAGTGAAATGGTATAAGGCAACAGACGAACACAGGTGCATTCATGAACGAAGACCGATGGACAGCAAATCTTCATCACCTGTTTCCGACTGCATTATTTACGTTTGGCATCACAGATTATGCAGCCATCAATCAGCAACTTTTAGAGACAATCTATAGGCTCAAACAACAGGATCAAGGTGCTTCAGCATCGAATGTATTGGGTTGGCACAGTAAGAGTAATCTCTTTGAATTCGATGCAATTCAGCCGCTGAAGGTGTTAATTGATGCAGCTATTTTAGAGGTTACTCAAACGATAGGCTACGGCGACATTCAAATCAAAGCAGCTAATTGTTGGGCAAATGTGAATCCCAAATATGCCAGCAATAAGATTCACGATCACGCCAACTGCCTTTTGAGCGGTGTTTATTATGTAAAAGCACCAAAGGATTCCGGTCAATTAATGTTCTACGATCCTCGCAGCGCAAAGACGTTTTATAAACCGCTGGTGTCGAATTTTACAGCTTATACTGCCGATGCGATCGCCCATGCCGCAACAGAAGGGATGCTCCTGATCTTTCCAAGTTGGCTAAAGCATGGAGTTGAGCCAAATCTAAGCGATGACGATCGAGTTAGCATCAGTTTCAACTATGTCTTTGTTTAACAAGAAGCCTTGGTTCATTGATCAACAATTAATGAAACGGTCAGCTCTAGCGGATAGCTAATAGTGGCTGACTTTAGAGGTTGTTTGAAAAGTGTCTGGCGGTTAAAACCGCGACTACGTAAACAAAG
>NZ_JCACKI010000026.1:25835-71970 GCF_059505325.1 Tildeniella sp. | reverse complement strand
CGGTCAGCGGTCAGCGGTCAGCGGTCAGCGGTCAGCAGTCAGCGGTCAGCGGTCAAGATCAACGCAACACACAACACACAACACACAGCACTTCAAATGCGCCTTCTTCCGACTCCCGACTTCCGACTCCCGACTCCCCCGTCATTCGTACATCTCGCAATACGATCGACATTCGCGGGACTCGGGTTGCTGATGCAGAGCCAATGATGGAACAGGCGATCGCGCAAGCATACGACAGCGGTGTGCTGTGGATTATTCACGGACATGGCACGGGAAAACTGAGGCAGGGCGTTCACGCGTTCTTGCAACATCATCCTCAAGTGGAACGCTATGAGTTGGCAAGCCGGACGGATGGTGGGGCTGGAGTGACGCTTGCTTACCTGCGTTAAAGAGCTATCAGCGGTCAGCCGTCAGCTATCAGCAGTCAGAGAAAAGCTGATGGCTGATCGCTAATGGCTGGTCTAAGCGCGTGCCGTTAATCTTTACTGAACGGGGCGAACGATCGCGGGCAACCGCTCCTTTGGCTGAAAGACGGCTCGAAGGGCTTGATCCAAGGTTTCTGCCATTGCGATCCGATTTTCGTAGGCAACAATTACTCGCACAAGGGTCGGCAGGCTGTTTTGCTCTGCCTGTAGGTACAATGGTTCCACATAAAGAAGAGACTGTTCGATCGGAATGACCAGCAAGTTACCCTGTAGCGCCCGTGAGCCAGCGCGATTCCACAGAGAAATTTGCTGCGATATCACAGGATCTTGGTTAATGCGCGCTTCAATTTGTTCAGTGCCGTACACCAATTGCTGTTTGGGAAAGACGTACAGCAGCGACTTGCCATAGTTTTCACCATCCGATCGGGCGGCTAACCATGCCGTTAGATTCGTCCGTCGATTGGGTGTGTAGGGCAGCAGCAGAATGAATTCTTCGTCTTGTGCCAGATCTCCAGCTTCGTTCTTGGCGTTTGCCAACTTCGTGATGAGGTAATAAGGTTCTACAAGCTGCGGCTGGTCGCCATAGATTTCGGTCGGCACCTGCCACAGATCTTCCCGGTTATAAAAAACCTGCGGATCGGTCATATGGTACGTTTGCAGCCGCTCTGACTGGGCGCTAAAGAAGTCTGCGGGATAACGCGTGTGGTTCTGTAAGGCGACTGGCATCTGACTAAGCGGCTTAAACAGAGTTGGAAACGCAGCCGACCAGGTTTGAATAAATGGATCACCAGGATCGGCAAGGTAGAAGTCAACGGAACCGTTGTACGCATCCACGACCACCTTGACCGAATTCCGCATGTAGTTAAATTTTTCGCCGCGTGGTGTCGCCTGCACACCGCTGACAGACGCAAGCTGGCTGGGATCAGAGTAGGGATAACGATCGCTCGTCGTATACGCATCCACCATCCAATACAGGTAGTTTGGCGTTTTAATCGAGCCTTCTTCCCGCTTCCCTGCGCTTGCCTCCTGACCAACATCTGCCACTACCAGATACGGATCATGGTCATATTGCAGAAAAGGCGCGATCGCACGGATGCGATCGTTAATATTGCGTCGAAACAGCAGTTTTGTCTGCGGCGTAAAGTCAGTCGTTAGCAGCATTTGCCAATCTCTGAGGTAGCCTGCCAGCAAGCAACGTTGCCAAAGCGAACCAATGCCAATACCACCAGCGCCATCGTAAACGTTGTACGCATTAGTGCTGCCGTTGGGGTAGTCCAGCTCTTGCACTCGTGTCCCCGTCATGACATAGGTATTGGACAACTCACCGTAGTAGAGGCGAGGGTTGGCAGTGGGGATGCTAGCGCGGAACGCATCGACGGGACTCGGCTTGCTGTCGATCGGGGCTGTACTGGCTCCAATATCCTTCACGTAGTAGTTAGGCAAGCCCCCATCTGCTACCTCATTGACCGGACTGAGCGTGAAGCCATAACCGTGCGTATAAACCAGATGTTCGTTAACCCAGGTTTGCGCTTCTTTCGGCACCGCTGCATAGTCCAACTCCCGCGCAGCAATTAATACCTGCTGCTTCTCCAGGATTGCCTTCGCAGCGGATTCCTCAGCCCCTCTCTCCTCTCCTCTCTCCCCTCTCCCTTCAAAGGTATAGCGATCGATATCGGCATCAAAAAAGCGGTAGTAAGGTCGAATTTGTTGCAGTTGACGGTTTGTTTCTAAGAGCGGTCGCGTGTCCCAAAGGCGAATATTGCGTGTGGTCTGCTGATTGGCTGCGAGTGTTTCAACCGTCAGGTTGGCTTGTGGATTAAATGGCTTTACCTCAATTTTGTCTAAGGCAAAAGCTGCCTGGGTGAGTGCAATACTACGACGAATGTAGGGCTGTTCGAGAGCAAGTTCATTGGGCTGTACAACCAGTCGCTGAATGACATTGGGAAGAAGCACTGTAGAACCAAGGGCGATCGCAAGATAGGAGCCGAGCAGCACAAAGACAAAAGAACCCGAAAGCAAAGAAGGAACAGTCAGCTTCATATCGATACCTTGCCTTCTGCCCTCTTCTAACATCATTGACTCCTGCTTCGCTTGTGGAGTCAACAACGGTACCTCCTGCCTTCTGCCCTCTGCCCTCTGCCTTCTGCCTTCTGCCTTCCGCCCAATCGCTTGCCAGCCCAAGACGATCGCGATCGCCCCTGCCAGAACGCTAAGCACCGTATAGGCTGGCGAAAGCACGTTCATATCCGTATAGCTAGCCCCGTAGGTTACGCCACGGGTTGAGTAAAGCAACTCATACCGACGCAGCCAATAGTGCAGACCCACTGCCAGCATGAAGCAGCTACCTAAACCCGCTAGATGCTGCTTTTGACGGTACGAAAAACCATGAAAAAACCCTTGACTTAAGCTATTGCCTGCGAGGAGGTAAACCAACAGAACAGCTAACAGCCCATATAAAGACAGATCAACGAACCAGAACGCTAACAGTTCTACGATCGGCAGCCCAAACACATAAAAGCTGATGTCATGGCTAAAAACAGGATCGGTTTTACCAAACGGCACCGCATGGAACCATTGCAAAAACCGACTCCACTGCGCCGACAGAATGAACCCCAGGCTCAGACTAATGGCAAGGGCGATCGCGCTTAATAGTCGTGCCGGATACAGCAGTATGGCGATCGCGACTGCGGCTAGGAGTCCAACGAACAGATAGACGGTTGGGGAGAAGGCTCTCAGAGACAGGAACTCTCTACCCTGCCAATGAGCATCAAAATGAAAGCGATCGGGTAGCGCCAGCAGCCCATTGCTTTGCTGAATCGCACTTTGCCAAGCCGTCACGCCAGCCTGCACCTGATGCAGTAAAAGCAGCCCCACCAGCAGAATAAGTCCCAACACACCTGGCAGTAGCCACTTGAGGGGGAGCGGTTTGCCTACAAGGGCAGTCGATCGCCGAGTAAAGCTGCGGTGAGCTTGAAGGCGGCGATCGCTTCTTAGTAAGCCTCTTGCCATCAAGTCCGCGACTTTTTCTGATGTTTGAGACTGTTTGAGCCGTTGAGCCAGCGCCAGATTTGTCAACAGAAAACCAGCGCTGATGCTCGAAACGATCGCCCAACCGCCGACCTGAGTCAGCAAGCGTAGCCAGAAAACTTCTGTGTAACCGACTTCTGCAAACCAAAAGCGCTCAGCGGCAAACTGGCAAATAACGCCAATCAACCCTACCAGTGCTAGCGAAAGTCCAATTAACCGTAATACGCGCCCATTCATGACTGAATGCTAACCGAAAGCGAGAAGCTTGTTGAAAGATCACTGCACAGCTTTAACGTCAATTCGACGAGGTCAAAAGATAGCAGGAGGCGGTGCTGGTAAGTCTTTGCACTCTAAGTCTAAGGAGGGCTTTTTCTCCTGATAAGTATACGCGATTAAACCTGCCAGCAAGTTGACTAAGCAATTGAACCAACTGCGTGTGCGAAGCGTGTGCGAAGCACTTAGGCGTGAGTGTTCAATCTGGCACAGGTTCTTGAGTTGGTCGTTCATCGATGCCATGAGTGCTCGCTTCCGCAACAAAATCTTGTCAATCAGCTTGACCAGGCGGCTTTTCATGTTCTTCTTGGACTTAGTGATGAGTGACCAGGTTCGGAAACGCACGTCGCCAGTGCGGCAAGACGCACAAGGTATAAAACTCCTTAAACGTACGAAAGCCAGACCCGTGAAACGCCACAGCGTTGGCGCAGCCGCTTCTGTGGAGCCTCGTCATCACTTCGCTCAAGCTGAGGCGGGAATGGCTCCGGCGTTCACCAGCCATGGAGGGCAACTGGACTTGGTGTTGCCAACCGATGGTGTTCTCAATGAGCGTGACAACATCATTGTTCTGGTAGATGAGGCTCACCGCACCCAGGAAGGTGATCTGGGCATGAAGATGCGAGCCGCGTTGCCCAATACGTTCCTGTTTGGCTTTACCGGAACACCCATCAACAAAGTCGATCGCAATACCTTCTATCTGAGTCGCTACGGCTTTGAGGAATCGATTGTGATGGAGCCGCACTGCCACTTCATTTTGAGCCACGCCTCGTGGAACTGCACATCGATAAGGCGGCGATCGACGACGGTTACGCAGAACTAACGGGTAGTCTCTCAGACCTTGATTGAGAGACTCTGGCAAAGACCGCGAACTCATGCACCAGAATGTCTTGGTTGAAGCCATTCGAGATGATCTGGATGAAATTGTGCTCTGTTGGTTCTGAAGATGATGAGATTGACTAATGAACTTTGTTCAATTTTTTCAGCTCTTCCTTCAAAGAGTTGATTGGGCTTGAATCTAGACTGGTTTTCAAAGGTCGTCGCTCTGCTCCATTGGTTGTGTTGGGTGCTCGGATAGCAAAGAGCGTTGGGTGAAGATGAGATGCGATCGCCGTCCTGTGCTCCCAACGCAGCTCCAGGTTTCTTCTGGCGGCGCGTCTGCCGCTAGATCCGACAATTGTACTATGCGAGGCTGAATGATCAAACTTACGCCGATCGCCCACGCGATGGATATCAACCAGCCAGCTAAGATGTCACTTGGAAAATGCACGCCTAAATATAAGCGCGTCCAGCCGATCGCCACGACGAAGGCACTACCCAGACTAGCAACCCACACTGACCAGCGGCTGCCCCACGTCAACAGCAGCAACGCCGCCACGAACGTCATGCTTGACATCGCATGACCACTGGGAAAGGCAAAATCAAGTTCTGGCGCAGCAGCATCCCATAGGCTAGGGCGAACGCGATGTAGCCAAAACTTGACCGTGCGGTTAATCACGATGCTGCCACCCAAGGTAAGCAGCCAGTAGGTGAGCGATCGCCAGCGTCGCAGAGATAGCAACACGAGTGAGAGCACAACCCCAGCCGGAAACACGCCGTGAAAGACCCCAAACTTTGTCAACGTCGAGGCGATGCGATCAAGCCTTGGCTGTGCCGTTGCATGAATCGCCAGCAGAATGGAAGTATCCCACGAGAAGCCGCTTGGCTTTCGCCACACAACCACTGCAAGTTGTTCAAAAACCAGCAACGGCAAACACACTCCGATCGCCAGTAGCAACAATAATTGCCATCGCGCTACCAGAATCTGCCGCAGAAATTGAAGGAACGATCGGGGTTGCTTCCAGCGATCTAAATCTAACATCCAGTGAAGAGCCTTAAAATGACCGCTTTTATTGTAAGAAATTAACTCATAACGGATGAGCCAATTTCCAACTGACGGCGACCAAAAGCAGATAAATGATAAACCGTAGCAGTCGCTGTGGCGCTAAGCTGCACAGCTTTGCCCCCACCAGCACCCCTGGCACAGAACCCAGCCAGATGGGTAAAACCAAACTCCAATCAACCGTTCCCAATGTCAAATGCCCGATCGACGTAAACACTAGCAAAATGCCAGCTTGTGCCAAGTCAGTGCCGACCAATTTACGGGCATCCAGTTGAAAGAACGCAATCAGCACCAGCGCAAACATGGAGCCAGACGACACGCTGGTTAAACCAACGATGCAGCCTAAAACGGCACCGATCGCGATCGTGAAACTGCGACCACGCAAAGTAGCTAAATCAAACTTCGGTAATGCTGGTAGTTGCCAATCTGGTGCAACAGTTAATAGCAGCAGTTGCACCAGCGCTATCAGGGTCACAATCAGGATAGCGCCGCCGATCAGCCGCACCAGTAAATCATCCAGATTTATCGCTGCCATCTGCCGCAGATGATGCAAAATGCCAACACCGACCAGCGAACCAGGCACGCTGCCTAACGCCAACCATTGAACAACAGTGCGATCGACGGTTTGCTGTCGCCAGTGCTTGACTCCACCGACCACTTTCATCAATGTCGCTGCAACCACATCAGAGCTAATGGCAACCGAAGCAGGCACTTGAAAGACGAAAATCAGCATTGGCGTAATCAGAGAAGCGCCCCCAATCCCAGTTAGACCCACAACAATGCCCACGCCAAAACTCAGGCAAGAAAGGAGTAAGGTGTCCATCATGAGGGTACGATCGCCGCCTTAAGCCAAACAGTACCTAAAGGAGCGATCCCTTCCTTGGCAAACAGAGTGGGCAGTGACAGAATCTGAAAATGGATAAGCAGTAAAATTCCTACTGTAAAGATGGAAGAAGAAACGACCCCGAACAACAATTCTTGCTTTAAGTGGCGTTCGTGAGTGGGAGCTTGAAAGACGGCGATCGCACCGACTTGCATCAAAAGAATACCCAGCAGATTGGAGAGCCAGTAGCCGATAATGGTTCCAGGTAAGAACCAATCTGCCGCCATCCAGTGGCAGAGATAGCCAAAGCCATAGGCAACAGGTAGATTAATAATCAAGTCATTCCACCAGCACAAGGGTGAGAGCAGCCAGCCGATCGCAAAGAGTAAGCCGCCCCCCATCTTCTTCCAGGAAGGACGGTTCCAGAAAAGGTTACTCATTCTGCGAAACAAGGAGTTCAACCCACGATCGCGTTCCACTAGCGGGGCTGAGGTTGGCTCCTCCTTTCTTTCCACAAGCTCATTCATATTAAGTACGGTATCTTAATGGGTTTACCGTATTTTATTATGTCACGGCTTGAACACTTAAAGTTTGATGCCCTACTGTATCCTCACAAAACCACTCCAAAGATAGAGATTGGTGGCATCAATGCCGTTGCGCTGGACTAAATGTAATACATGGGCGCTTTCTGCTGGTGCGCTTCCAGTTGTTGGCACAAATCTTGCAGGGTGCAGTTTTGCAAGAAAGCCTGTGAAAGCACATTCGCTTGCTGCCAGGTTTTGTGCAATACCTCGCGTTCTGGCGTGATCAGTAGCGTGTGTTCACGGGGTTTGCGCGTGCCATCCATCAGAGCGATCACCTCTAGCAAACTAATCTGCCAGGGTTCGCGGGTCAACGCATAACCGCCACGCGCGCCTCGCTGACTGTGAACAATGCCGCCGCGCCGCAGGATGGTCAAAATTTGTTCCAGGTAGCGCTCTGGAATGCCATGTCTGGCAGTAATGCTGCTGATCGTCAAAGGGGACTGCTGATCAGGATGGTTAGCCAGTGCCAAGAGTGCTAGTAACGCATATTCCACCTTAGATGATAGGTCTAAAGGCTCGTAATTTAGGCTGTTTGGTGGGCTATTCAAGGCGTTCTTGAAGACTAGAGGTAAATCTATCGACGTTACTCAACGGGTTGCCCAAGCAATTTAGGTTACTTAGGGCATAAATCCTTATTCGTTCGCTTAGAGATTGACAGTGCATCAAATTACGATTAGTCTATCGGGATAAAGTACTTTCTGCAAGCATGGTTACCTCTCTTTACCCGAAACAGCTTGTTGGGCAAACCACTCCCCGCCAGTTTCCGCCTCGATCGTTTGTGCCCCTTACTTATAACTGTGCTTGGAGAATCGAAGCTGGCGCAATGCGATCAGTGACGTGGTTAAAAGATGGCACAGTTGTAGCCCTCGGTTTTTGGGGTACTGGCGATATCATTGATCGAACTCTAGCCTCTGAGTCAGTGCAAATTGAATGCCTGACCAAGGTTGAGGCAACCTTGTTGATGGAATGGCAGCAAGAACCAGAAGCATTGCTCTCTTACAGTCGCCAACTTGAAGAACTAGCCGTCATCCGCAGCCACAGAAAAGTTGATGCCATGCTGCTACAGTTGCTGAGTTGGTTAGCCAACAAATTTGGGCGTGAGGTAGGAGCAGGGCGCTTAATCGACTTCCGTCTGACGCATCAAGATATTGCCGAGCTTCTCGGTACAACTCGCGTGACGATTACCCGCACACTCAACCAGTTTGAACAGCAAGGCTTGATCGATCGCCGTCCTGTAGGACGCATCGTGTTAAAAGAAACGGAAGTCTGGCACTACGAAATTTAAATATCAATCTGCAATTAAGATGCACCTGCAAAAGGACGCTGCGCTCAATGGCACGAGCGATCGGTGCGATCGACAATCCCGCTAAAGAAACTTCAACGCGGAGCATCTTTCCATGTCACGACTAATGTGCCGGACTTGTCCTTGGTTGGAACCAGGTTGAGATAGAGCGTCACGGTCGGTTTTTTCACCTGATAGACGTTGCCACCGCCGTACTGCTGTTGGCGATCGGTCACCTCATAACCGCTGTTTTGTAGGTTCGTTTGAAAGAAGGCATTCATCATGTCTGCTGCCACTTGATCGGGGACTAAGCTGATGTTGCGAATGCCCGATCGCGGCACCTGTGCCCCAGCTCCAAGCCCTTTTTCAGTCGATCGGGTATAAAACAAATCCGGTTGCGCGAAGAGGGAAGGCTCGGCTGTCTTTGCGTCCAAATTGCTGAGAATGTCTGAAACTTCGGGGGGCACTTCTACCGCTTTTTTCAGGTCTTCGAGCGATCGTGGTGCATCCGATAAAACATAGACGGTTCCCTTTTCACTGGTGATCACGCTCAGAAATTGAGTTTGCCCACCACGGGAAACCTGGTAGATCTCTCTGCCTGCCTCCTTTAACGTTGGCTTCAGGTCATACTTCTTTGCGGGTAACTCCCTGGCGAAAAAGGCTGTCACCTGGCTCAAAGCATCATCTACTTGCAAACAAGATGGCAAGCCAAAACAGCCTGGTTGCGAGTTGGGATATAAGGGGAAATCTGCCCAAGAGTTGGCGTTTGGCGAACCAGGAGCGGGTTGAGATGGGGGAGGCGCAACTGCTCGTTTCAATGGAGGAGTTGTCGGACGATCGCTGACCACTCTTGGCGTAACCCTCGGTTTAGGTAGTGTCTTCACAGGTGCAACTTTGGTCAGCGTGGGTAGCTGCGTAATGCGTACCTGTTTCTCTTGAGGTTTGGGTGGCTTAGTGGATTCGTGTCCCATGGGCAAGAACAGGAGTAAGCCATGTAGCCCCAGAGATACCAGAGTGCTTACATTCAACCACCAAGGAATGCGAGATTTCGCTGCCTGATCGGGCAAACTGATGATGTTATGCGCATGCGATCGCTCCACTCCAGAGGAACGAGGAGAGCGATTGGTTTCGTCTGATTGTTCCTCAGCAACCTCTGTTAAATGGGATTCTGGCTGATTTAGCGTCTCTTCTGGTAACAATGGAGTGCCGTCTAGAGAGGGTTGAGCAGAAGGACGAACCGTCCTCAAGCGTTGTATGGAGGCTTCAGACATCATTACCAATCATTCAGCATTGAACAGAGTAGCTTTGGATGGAGCAACCATAGGTGGTAGAGTGCCACGATCGCAGGCAGCGTGAAGAACATTGCCTACCGTTGAGCCGTGTAAATCTGGTCAAACACGGTGCCATCGTCAAAGAATTTCTTCTGAATCGTATCCCAACCGCCAAAGTCCTTTGCCGTGTAGAGTTTCGTCACTTTGGGAAACTTCTTGTCAAACTCCTTTGCCACAGCCGTATTCACGGGGCGAAACCCCACTTTGGCAAACTCCCGTTGCGCTTCAGGAGTAAAGAGAAACTGCACAAAGGCTTCGGAGACGGCACGAGTGCCGTGTTTATCGACATTTTTATCGACCACGGCGATCGGGTTATCAATGGAAATATTGGTTTGGGGCACCACCGTGAAGAAGCCACTCTCTCCCTTCTGAGACGCTAGGATCATTTCATTTTCATAGTTCAGCAACACATCCCCCTGTCCTTGCTTGAAGAAGGCATCGGTGGCTTCCCGCGCATCTTTGGGTAGTACTGGCGCGTTGCGGTAAACCTGAGTGACGTACTCGCGTGCCTTGTCTTCAGCCGTGCCAATTTGACCGACCGAACCCCACAGTCCTAAAAAGTTCCAACGCGCTCCCCCAGACGTTTTTGGGTTTGCCGTAATCACCGTAATTCCTGGCTTGACCAAATCTGCCCACGTCCGAATGCCTTTGGGATTGCCAGGACGAGTGACAAAGGTAATCACCGATCGCGACACAATGCCATCATTTGGCACGTCCTTCTCCCAGCCGGGATTAATCAGCCCTGCTTTCTGGACGCGGTAGGTGTCGAGAGCCAGTGCTAGCGACACCACATCGGCTTCCAGTCCGTCAACCACGGCTCGCGCTTGAGTACCAGAGCCAGCGTAGCTGCGATTGAACTTTACCGCTTGACCACCCTGCTCGCGTTTCCACTTTTCTTGAAACAGCGGGATGATCTTGTCGTGTGCTTCCTTCGTCACAGCAAAGGAAACCAGCGTGAGTTCAACCGTTTTGGGCTGCTGGCTCACCCGCTGTCCCTGAGCGATCGAGGGCGCTGATGGAGCCGTTGGACTGGCAGCAATGACCGGAAAAGATACAGCAAGCCCGAATCCAGCCGCGACTAGCAAAGCAGAGCCTTTCTTGTATGACTGCATTGAGTGTAGCGATCGCGCCAACTGAGTGAGAAGCGATGGCACCGTCACTTGGATTTGCTTTTTCTCTAACTGGTAGGCGTTTCGCATGAGAAGTCCTTTTAATGAAGTTTATCTACGGCAAGCTTGTAGAGATACCGTATTTTTTCTAAGTAAAAGAATGTCACAGCTCCAACGCAAAATCAAGCGGCTTGACTACAAATCTACAAAATGTTGATCAAGTTAGTGGTGTATGAGCTTTTCTCCTTTGCATTGCTCTGTCAAACTGCCTGTAATATTCAATAACCTGCGATCGAGCGATCATGACTACACGAACACCGCTAAAAGTCGTCTCTTATCTGGCTCCAAACTGGTTTGGCTTCTATCAAGCGGTTACAGAGTTTTTGAGTCGAGTGCTGGCACAGGACGTGCAGCTTGTGCAAGGACAATCTGATCCGCTGGACGATCCAGCGTTGCTGCACGATCAACTGGATCTTGCCTTCATCTGTGGGTTGCCGTTTGGTCGCTATTGCCAAATTGCGCCCTATCAATTGCAAGCGCTAGTCGCTCCAGTGATGCAAGCGCCTCGGTATCATAATCAGCCTATCTACTTTGCGGATGTGATTGTGAAAGCGTCGAGTGGCTTCACCGATTTGGAACGTTTGCAAGGGTCAACGTTTTGCTACAACGATCGGGGTTCTAACAGTGGCTATCATCTGGTACAGCAGCGCTTGCAGCATGATGAAGTGCTCCAACCTGTGTTTGATGCCGCGATCGCGTCCGGTTCCCATCAGCAATCGATCCGGTGGGTGCTGGCAGGACAGGCAGATTGGGCAGCGATCGACAGCACTGTGCTAGAACAAGCGCTGCGGGATGCTCCTGAACTCGTGCAGCAGTTGCGGGTCGTCGCGTCCATTGGTCCCTCGCCGATGCCGCCGCTTGTTGCAGCAACGCATTTAGGGAAAGAAGTGATCGATCGCATTCAAGCAGCCATGCTTCAACCTGATGCAAACTTACAAGCGGCAATGCAACGCATGACAGTGCAACGCTATGCTGCGGTCAAATCGGCAGACTACGCGGTTTTTAACAACCGTTTGGCAGTGATGGAATGGTGAGTACAGAGCGCAGAAGAGGCTGCCTTACGTTGGGCATTTTGGTAAATCTGCTTAAACAGAGCGCGTTGAGTGTGGCTACCGCCGATTTCTTGGAAGCGATGCATGACAGGCTTCAAGGCGGTAATTGCCATTAACCAGTCTTCCTGAGCGTGAGCGATCAGTCCCTGAGCGGTCGGAACGGCAATCTCAAGCCATGCCCGACGCTGAGACCGATCGACGGTTTGAGCATGGGCTTGCATACTTTGCAGCATCTCTGCGACCCATACCTTTTTGCCTGTCCGTGCCAGGGCATAAAGGGCGTGTAAATCTTGAAACGGTAAGGTGTGTTCATGCATGCGAGAGCGTAGGTAGAAACTTAACGTCTGCCAACGATCGCCCACGTCAATGCCCTGTAACTCCAAGCGCAGGAGTAGGGCGATCGCTCCGACCTGATCTTTGGGGGTTTCTTTCCGGGCATGTCCCCATACAGAAGTGTCATACAACTCCAGTGTCGTTTGCCAATCGCCTTGCTTCAGGTAGTAAAGGGCAACATGCCACCAGTTGTGCGTTAGCAGCATCGAATTGCAGGTTGCCCAGGTATCCGCATGGCATTCCATCCAGGTGATGCCTTCAGCCACTCGCCCTTGAGTTTCCAGCACGTGGGCAACCGCATGTTGCGCCCACGGATCATGACGGTTCAGAGCGATCGCTTTCCTTCCTATGGACTCTGCCTGCTTCAAGTCACCGCATTGCTCTAGCCCAAATGCCAGCATTCCATAAAGGTAATGATTGTCTGAGTGAGCAGGCAGAACGGTTTCGGCAAGGCGCTTCAGGTTTGTCGCCTCGCCTCGGTAGAAGTAATGATATTGCCCCTGTTGGACTGAGATTAAATCCTGAGGGTAAGTGTGGGCGATCGCCTCATGCCATGAAATCGCTCGATCAATGGCTCCTATTGCCCAAGCATCGATCGCCTGTACATACCACTGCTCTCGCTGAGTGGCGTACAAAGCATGATGTCTAGCTGCTTTGAGATGACAGAGCGCTTGCTGGCGATCGACTGCATTTTCTTGAGAGAGGAAATAAGCAGCAGCGTAGGCATGAGCGATCGCGCAGGTTGGATCAGCAGCTAAAGCATTACTAATTGCATCTTCAGCCTCTTTGCCGTAGCTCAGTGCCTGATGCATGAAGTTGTTGAGGTGAGCAAGTGCGATCGATGAAACACTCGTCACTGCTAAGTCTTGGGCATCTTTGAGCATAGAGAACGTCTACAAATGGAACTCCACTACTGCACGACATTAACACATAGTACGGTTTTTCGATAAACTAACCGTACTATGCTTCCACCCGCTCATGATAGCCATTCGAGTTTGGCTATCAGCCTTCGCTGAAATGCTCCTGTCCAGCCTTCACTGGAATTCTCCTGTCCAGCCTTCGCTGAAATTTTCCTCAAAAAGTCTTGCGAGGTTGAAGTATCTGTGACATACTCCGAACTTGTTTGGATATTTACGGTAATCCTATAGATTAATCGTAGATTAAATTATTTGTTCTGTGAGGCATGGTAAGGAGCTTACGTATGAGTCAGCACAAGTCACTAGGTTACAAGTCATCCAATTCATTCAGCCGCCGTCAGTTCATGGCAACTGCTGCCGCTGGGACTGCTGGAGCGTTGCTCGCTGGAGAATTGAAACAGCTTTCTGCTGTCGCTGCCACCCGTCGTCGTCCTAATGTGCTGTTCATTCTGACGGACGACCTGGGCTATGGTGACCTCAGCGTTGATGGTCAAACTGCTTATCAAACGCCAAATTTAGATCGGCTGGCGCAGGAAGGCACTCGCTTTACCAATGCGTATTCGGCTCAAACCGTTTGCACACCGACTCGCATTGCGTTCTTTACAGGACGCTATCCAGCACGGATACCCGTTGGTTTACAGGAACCACTCGCTTTTATTCGAGACATCGGCGATCGGGTTGGGTTGCCTGCTGAACAGCCCACGATCGCGTCTCTACTGAAACAGAACGGTTACGACACGGCGCTGGTCGGTAAATGGCATGGCGGGTATCCTCCTACCTATGGTCCCTGGCAGAATGGCTTTGATGAATTCTTTGGGCTACTGAGTGGTGGCATTGATTATTTCAGACACGTCGATGGCAATGGCGAACTGGATCTCTGGGAAGGTCGGGCACAAGGACAGTCGGTCAACTATGCGCAAGTAAATGTCAGTGGTTATGCCACCGACTTGTTCACCGATCGTGCGGTTGAATTCGTTAAACGAGAGCGCGATCGTCCCTTCTATCTCAGCCTGCACTACAACGCCCCTCATTGGCCCTTTCAAGGTCCCGACGACAAAGCGCTGAGTGATGAACTGGTAGGGAGAGACAGCGTACCAAACTGGATCAATAACGGTACACCTGCTTCTTACGCTGCATTGATGGAGCGCCTGGATCAGGGGGTTGGTAAAGTTCTGCAAGCACTGCAAGAATCGGGACAGGCGGACAATACGATCGTGGTGTTTACCAGCGACAACGGCGGCGAAAAGTTCTCAAATTTTGGACCCTATCAGGGTAGAAAAGGCAGTCTGTATGAAGGTGGCATTCGAGTACCTGCGTTCATTCGTTGGAACGGAGTCATCAAACCTAACCAGGTGACGGATCAGGTGTTGATTACACACGATTTGACGGCAACGCTTTTGGCGGCGACTCGCACAAAACCAGATCCACAATCCCCACTAGATGGAAAAAACCTGCTGCCTGTCCTGCAAGGACGCAAACCCGCCTCTGCTCGAACTCTGTTCTGGCGGTTTGGGGCAAACCCCGCAAATCGACAAAATGCCGTTCGCAGCGGTAAGTGGAAGTATTTGAGTATCAGAGGCAACGAGTTTCTGTTCGATCTCTCTACTGATCCTGGAGAAACCGTTAATCTCAAAGACGAGCGGTTGAAAACGTTTACGACGCTAAAAGCCCGATTTCAGGAATGGGAATCGCAAGTGTTGCCCTATGCAACCTAAGAGCTTGTTAAAAAATAACTGCACACTTTCAAAGCAGCTATGAGCTATCAGCTATCAGCTATCAGCTATCAGCTTTAAATTATGGGCTGACCGCTGACTAATCCAATGGACTGAATCTCCTCAAACATTTTTCTTTTGGTCTTACGCAAAGATCCCCGACTTCTACAAGGGCGCAGGCTTTGATGGCTAAGTTTTCATCAGAAGTCGGGGATCTAAACCCCTTGTACGTAAATCCTATTCTTCAAGCACGATCGATGAAGCAACAGATTGGACAGCAGACGATCGATAACCCGGTTTTAACCAGCCAGACTAAACGGAACGGTATGCCGCGATCGGGCAAGCCGCCTGACAAAAATATGGTTTGGGTTCCGGGCGGCACGTTTACGATGGGGTCTGATGATCATTACCCTGAAGAAGCGCCTGCTCATGCAGTGACAGTCAGCGGTTTTTGGATGGATCAGTATGCCGTAACCAACAGGCAGTTCCAGCGGTTTGTCAAAGAAACAGGCTATGTTACTGTCGCTGAGCGATCGCCCAAACTGGAAGACTATCCAGGGGCATTACCAGAATTACTCGTAGCAGGCTCGCTGGTCTTTCAGCAACCGCATCGATCGGTTGATTTGCGCACGTGTTGCTGGTGGCGCTACATTCCAGGTGCCAACTGGCGACATCCTGAAGGACCCGGTAGCTCCATCAAAAAACGAGACCATCATCCTGTTGTTCATATTGCTTACGAAGATGCGGAAGCTTATGCAACTTGGGCAGGCAAACTACTGCCAACTGAGGCGCAATGGGAACGGGCTGCGCGTGGAGGTTTGGAAGAATCTGTTTACCCTTGGGGTGATGAATTGATGCCGCATGGAAACGTGATGGCAAATATCTGGCAGGGCGAATTTCCCTGGCAAAATTTGAAGTCGCGCCCACCTAGTCCAGAGGCGGTTGGCTCATATGCTCCCAATGGCTACGGTTTATACGATTTAGTGGGCAATGTTTGGGAGTGGACAGCGGACTGGTATCGATCGCACCTCACCCAAACCAGCCATCAATCCTGCTGCATCCCAGAGAATCCAACTGGAGGCGCGATCGAAGAAAGCTTTGATCCTGAACACGCAGCGGTGCAGATTCCTCGAAAAGTGCTTAAAGGTGGCTCTTTTCTATGTGCGTCTAATTACTGTAGCCGTTATCGATCGGCTGCGCGTCATGCAGAAACAGTGGATACCTCAACGTGTCACATCGGCTTTCGTTGTGTAGTAGACGGTTCGACTTGATAGCGTGTCAATCAAAGCGAGTCTGTTTTTTGGAGAAGAACTCATCATCCAGTCATTCTTCTGCTTACGTACTGTCTATTTGAGAGCTGCGTGGCTGACTCAAAGACTTTATTGTTTATCTACGGCTGCATTCCAACGGCTTGCACTTCTGCGTACACAGCAGCAAAACCCCCACTGCTATTGCGTTTCAGCCACTTCCATCATAGTCCAAATAGGTGATAATTTATTGGTTGATGGAATGCCGTCTTTGGGAAGCTCGTACGAGCCATCGTAACACGCAGAAATACCTATGACCTGAACTTCCATCAAACACAGCAGTGCGTTTGTACCAGTTACACGGTAGCGTGTAGAGCTGTAGTCCAGAATCAAAGCGTTTGGACTAATACATTTGTACTGTCGCTTCGTCTTCGATTGTTGACCTAGCGTCGAGCGGCGAACAGGGTTCCTCTTCCTTGACATTCGCTCCGAATTCGATGCCCCACCCCAATTCAAAATAATCTAATAATCGCTCGTGGCATACGCTAGAATCCTCTTACGTAATCAAAGGAGTTTTTGACATGCCCAGAGGTGGAGCAAGAATTGGTGCTGGTAGACCGCGCGGGTTCGCTCGTCGTGCAGAGGAGTTAGAAACTCTGTTCTACAAAAATGCGGACGTTGAATGGGGCTGGATTGGCGATCGCTTAATCTGCCAGGTAGCCTCGGGTGAGTACGCCCAGTACCTTAAAAAGCGTCTTCTAGATCGGATGTCACGTGAGGCTGCATCTGAGGCTCTTTACGCATCGGATGGTGGTGACTTAGAGCCGATGAGAACTCTCGCGGCGACTGTCAGCCTCTCTTCCATCTGCGATCGCTGAATCCATCACCCCCAAAAACCATCAAAAAAAAAGGGGCTGTTTTTAGCCCTTAAAATTACCACCCAGCAAACCATCATCAAAACTCATCACTAAAACCATCACTCAAAAAACACTGCCTATTTTCTGACACAAATGAAGAGGCGTGTCAGACCATCGCTAAATCGATATGCATTTATGCAGTGCTAAAACGATGGACTAAAAGTGGACTAACGGTAGAATCGGCGTTTGAACGATCGTACTACCGCCAAACCCGCTCGCCCTGGGCTTGCACTTCTGCGTAGACAGCAATTAACCAAGCCTCAGCTTTTATCACAAAATGCTTCCAGTGAGGGCTTTCGCAGCATTGCTGCAAGTCTTTTAAAAACACTGGACTAAAATTGGACTAAATTATCGAGTGTTCTTGGGCGCTGCGATCGCAGTCGGGTTCCTAAACAAGTTGCACCATTGCCCCTTCAGCGTGAGAACGCTACGCAAGCAGATCTCACGCCTGACTTAGGAACGGACAGAGCAAAGCAATTCTTCGTCTCGCCGTCTCTTTTAAGACTCGGTGTGGGTCTTAAAGAGAGAGCAATTGTCTCAAATAAGATCAGCTCCGTACGATCGTCCGACGATCGTCTGAAAGCTGATTCACAACACTCTGCTGTGTCTACTTAAAAAGCTTGTTGCAGTGCAGTACTCAAAGTAGTCGGCTCCATGCTCCCCGTAATTCAAACGGCGACTTCTCAAACCCCTTAGCGACGCTTAAACAGTGCACCGAGGCGATCTTTTATTTGCGCGATCGCGCCTTCAAGTTTGGCATTACCGCCAGGTTGTGGTGCGACTGCTAGCTGAATCGGCTCATCCTTAAACTCCTTGAGCCGATAACCATACTCCAATTGGGTCTGATGCTTCCTTAGCACTGGAAAAAGGCGAAACGCACCCTGAAGAAGATTATCTTGACTGTCAAAAATCGCTCGGTTGATCTGATCCGATCGCTTCACAGCGAGCGATCCCACCGGATACCAGGCTTTTTTGCCCTGAATACGAATATAAATCTCAAAGTCCGGAATGCCTTCAGCCTTCAGCTTGTCATATCGTTTTACTGCTTCAGTCCGCACCGCAGCCCGTTTCGATACATTTGGTACTGGCTGAGCTTTACCAAATCCAGAATTAGCTGCCATATTCAATCACCTGTAGTTCCTTAATAAAAGTTTACTTTATTTTCAGAAATTAACTTCTGCCCTCTGCCCTCTGCCCTCTGCCTTAAACCCCAAAACCTGCACCTCACTCAAATGAGAACCGCAATTTACCTCTAAGCAACAATTCTTGTGAAGGTGAGAAGGAACCTACACTTGCATACCCAAGAACTTAAAATGCGTCTCAATGTCTCGAATAAGACTCAATCTAAGTCTTAACTCAAGTCTTTTCATCTCATGTGAGACATGTGTGTCTAACGTATCTTAAACGAGTCTCAAGAGAGACCTAACCGCTAAGCGTAGGCTTTTATTGTCTCGCGTGTCTCAATTTAGTCTTGCCGTAAGTCTTGAGTTGAATCCCATAGTCTTAAATGAGACAAATCGGCAGCACGTCTCTCCACCAAGATGTCAACTATATGAATTGTGTGTTCATATAATTGATGTTGAGCCGATGACATCAAACTGTTGACATTAAGTAAAAGCAGGGATGACTAAACAAAGGTCTTGAGCCAATGCATCCTGTGCTGTTACCCTTTTGTCTTGCTAGGCGACTCAAGCCTAAAGCATAAGAAAAGCGACGATACAAGCAAACACCTGTACCTCTCTTTTTCAATGTTGAAAGAGTTTGAGGAATGAATTTGAGGAAAACTCTCTAGTTCCGTTTCGCTAGCTCCGCTGCTGTTTTGATTGAAACAAAGCTGACTTAAAATGCAGATGCAACAGACTGAGGTTCAAAAGGCTGCGATCGACCTACCCACAGCAACAGCAGACTTGCAAGCACTCTTCGCAGCGATGGACGACTTCATCTTTGTCTTTGATGCACAAGGATACCATCTGCGAACACTACCGACTCGTCCAACTCTGTTGCAGCCATCAAGCCCAAGTACAGCAGAGACACCCGATCAATTTGTGCCACCCGCGCAAAACCCGCCTTTTCTCGATGCCATCCAGCAAGCGTTAGAGACGGGAGAACCAGTCAGTCTGGTTTATGGCTTACCCGTTCAAACACCGGAGGCATTTTTTGAGGCAACCATTACGCCTCATACAGATAGCTCTGTGCTGTGGGTGGGACGTAACGTCACCAAGCGTCGGCAAAGCCAGGACGTTTTGAGAAAAAGTGAGGAACGGTATCGATCGCTGCTCGAAGCCACTTCACAACTGATCTGGCACACAACCGCAGAGGGTACATTTGCCACAGAACAACTCAGTTGGACTGCGTTTACAGGGCAGCCCTTCAGTGAGTCTCAAGGGTGGGGATGGCTCAAGGCGATCCATCCAGACGACCAGGAACATACAACTACTGCCTGGTCAAAGTCGATCGCCGATCGTACACTCTATAAAACTGAGCATCGTCTCCGGCGCTATGATGGCGAGTATCGTTATATGAGCGTTTGCGCCTTAGCAGTACCCGATCCAGACGGGCACATTTGTGAGTGGATTGGTGTACACACGGATATCACGGAACGGCACGAAGCCGAAACATTGCTTAAAAAAAGCGAGGAACGCTTTCGTAGCTATTTCAACCTGCCTCTCGTTGGCATTGCGATCACTTCGCCCGCTAAGGGCTGGCTGGATGTCAACGATAAAGCGTGTACCATGCTGGGCTATACGCGGGACGAGTTGATTCGCCTAACCTGGGCTGAATTGACCAATGCGGACGATCTGGTACTGGACAACCAATTTTTTGTGCAAATGCTCTCTGGGCAGATCGAGCAATATGCGATGGACAAGCGGTATGTCTGTAAAGATGGCACAACGATTTACACACATCTTGGCGTGGGCTGCGTCCGTAAGCCGGATGGCAGCGTCGATTACACCGTAGCGCTGATGCAGGATATCACGGAGCGCAAACTGGCAGAGGAAGCACTACGGCAATCAGAGGCACAATTGCGAACCCAGACAGAAGAGTTGGAGGAGACCTTGCGATCGCAACGACAGATGCAAGCGCAACTGGTGCAGAGCGAAAAAATGTCGAGCCTGGGGCAGTTAGTCGCGGGTATTGCTCACGAAGTCAATAATCCCATCAATTTTATTCACGGTAATCTCACTCACGTTAGCAATTACATCCACGACCTACTGCACCTGGTTGCAGTGTACCAGCAGCAATATACTCAGCCAACGATCGACGTACAAGCCGCGATCGCAGCGATTGATTTAGACTTTTTGATGGAAGATTTACCTAAAGTCGTTGCCTCCATGAAAATGGGATCCGATCGCATTCGTCAAATCGTGCTGTCGCTGCGTAACTTCTCTCGTTTAGATGAGACAGGGATGAAAGCAGTTGATATCCACGAAGGCATCGACAACACGCTCTTAATTTTGCAAAGCCGCTTGAAAGTGAGAGCAGGAAAACCAAGTATTCAAGTCGTGAAGGACTATGGCAGACTGCCTCTGGTAGATTGCTATGCGGGACAGCTTAATCAGGTGTTTATGAATATTCTGGCAAATGCGATCGACGCGTTAGATGAAGGATCAGAGATGAACGTGGGAACAGCAAATGCAAACGCACCGACTTGCAGCCTGTCACCCATCATTCACCTCCGCACGACTCTTGCTGGCACTGAGTGGGTTGAAATCCACATTACCGATAATGGTGAAGGCATGACCGAGAACGTGCGATCGCGGCTCTTTGACCCATTTTTTACAACAAAGCCTGTTGGTAAAGGCACTGGTATGGGCTTAGCGATTAGCTACCAAATCGTGGTAGAAAAGCACAGTGGTCAACTGGAATGCAGCTCCGCGCCGGGAAAAGGCACAGCATTTACGATCAGAATTCCAACTAAGCAGCAAAAATAGTCACATCCATTCTCTTTAAAGCTGCATAGAATCAAACCTGATTAACAAGAACTTCAAGTCCCTTGTTTTGGGCAGGCTCAGATCAAATTGATATTACAGCCGTTTACGCATCGATAAGCCACAGCTCGCAAGGTGGGCACTGCTCACAACCCTTACGGTAAGATGTTCTGAAAAATAGTAAGCAGTGCCCACCCTACTGAAAATTGCTGAGCAGGCTCACATCAAATTGATAGCAGATTTTTGCTGACCCATCGGTAATCCCAACATCCGTATGATACCAACCCTTACAGAGCGCTTTGATGAAGACTGAGATGTACTGCTACACCTATAATCGAGACAAAACCCCTTTAACGCCTAGCTTTGACTCCTGGCTTAACCCAGAGCGCACAGCGGTACTCTGCATTGATATGCACCGGGGGCACCTGGAGCTTGAGTCTACCTGCCCTGCGCCACGGGCGATCGCAAAAATCGAAGCACACAACGCCTTTCATCGTCACGTCCGCGCCCTCAACATTCCGCTGATCATGGTGCAGCACTGGCAGCGGCACGGCGGTATTGATGACGTTGCCTCCCGCAAGCAAACAGGCAAGGCAAACTGGCGCTACCTCTACGAGCTTTACCTACCGCCCAATCCGCTGATGGATCAGCATAGTTGGGAAGGCACCCCCTGGCTTGATCTCATGGTGGAAACCGAGCCAACCGACTATTACATCCGCACCAAAAAGCGCTTGAGCGGCTTTTATCCCACCGATTTAGAGTTTCTACTCCGCAACTTAGATGTTGATAACGTCGTGCTGACAGGCACCTTTACCGATGCCTGTGTTCTTAGCACCGCCTTTGACGCTGCCAATCGAGATTTTCGTGTGCTGGTGCCTCGTGATGTTGTAGCAGGCTTTTCCGAGGAGGCAGAACAGGGCGCACTGCTAGTGATTTCGCTACACCTGGGCTTGGTCGTTGACTCGGCACCGCTGCTACAAGAATGGTGTATCCGCAAAGGCGTGGAGGGGATAACTAAAGAAAGCGTCAACTGAAAACTGTTATCGGCTAGTCTGGTGTCTACCAGATCCTCGTCTTTTCAAAAGAAGTCAGGGATCTCCGTCAAGTGCCTCTCGTTTGAATATCCCACGCTGAAACCTCACGTTATGAGAAAAAACAAATGCAGCATTTTTTAAAGACGGCGCTTTCGATCGCCCTCGTTAGCACGCTGACCGCAGTCGGTTGTACTCAAAAGCCCCCTGCTGCAACGACAGACGCAGCCACAACTGGCACCACAAGCCCGTCACCTGCTGAAGCCATCGATCGCCTGCGCGGAGTCGTCGAGCCTGCAACGGCAAAGAAGCCGTATCGCATTGGCATTGCGGTCGTACAACTGGCAGATGACTACTGGAAAGGCATGGTCTACGGGCTAGTCGATGAGGCAAAACAGTCCAAAGTTGAGATCGTACGCGTCTTAGCGGCGGGTGGCTATGGCAAAACATCGGAACAAATTGCCCAACTGGAAGCACTCGAAGCGCTCAAGGTGGATGCCGTAATTTTGGGTGCGGCTGATTTTGATGGCTACGACCAGGTAGTCAAACGCCTGACCGACAAGGGCATCAAAGTGATTGCGGCTGGGGTTCCGGTCAACAGCAAGCTCGTCTCGCTGGGTGTCACGATGGATGAGATTGAAATTGGCAAGACGATCGCCAGCTATATCTGCAAGCAAGACCCCAAAGCAGAAGTCATCACACTCCCTGGTCCCAAAGGTCCTGCCTGGAACAAATTGCGCTTTGACGGCGTGCAGGCAGGTGCGAAAGATTGCCCTGGTATGAAGCTCGTTGGCAATACGTTTGCAGGCGATATCACGATTGAAGACGGTCAATCGCAGGCATCGGACATGATGATTAAATATCCTGAGGCAAAATATATTTACGCTGCCGCAGGCGGGCTGGGCACTGGGGCAGGGCTGGCAACCAAGCGCATGAATCGAGTCACGAAAGTTGTGACCTCTGCTGTCACCGCCAAAACGGTTGACCTGATCAAGGATGGGCATATCTCAATGGTTGTTTCAGAACCAGGGATTTTAATCGGACGATCGCTCATCCAATACACCGTACGGCTGCTCAACGGCGATCCCATGCCAAACCTGAAAAAAGGCGATCCCATTCCCTACCCGCAGTTCTTGATTCCTATGTTTGAACTGACCGCCGACAAACTGCCCTCCTATAATTTGAGCAACTACGACCAACCGCCAACAGGCTGGCAACCTCCTGCCTCTGCTCAAGCCGCCGCGCAATGACGATCGTCTCACAGAGACCAACCGCTGCACTCCTCCAGGTTGAAGCGGTTTCAAAGTGGTTTGGCACGACCCAAGCGCTCAATGCCGCCGCACTCACCCTTCAGGCTGGCGAAATCCACGTCCTGCTGGGTGAGAATGGGGCTGGCAAATCCACTCTCGCCAAAATTATTGCCGGTGTGTACCGAGCCGATACAGGCACCATTCGTTTGGATGGCAACCCGGTCAACCTGCCAACGGTGAAGGCAGCGAGACAACTGGGCATTGCGATGGTGTTTCAGGAATTGTCGCTGGCACCGCATTTAACTGTACTTGACAACTTGTTTTTAGGGCAGGAAGGCAACCGCTTTCCCTTGGCATGGTTACATCGGGCGCAAGAGCGTCAGCGCTGTGAGGCACTGTTTGCATCGCTAGAGCTTAATCTGCCGCTGGACGTACCTGTGAGATCGCTCACTATTGCCCAAAAGCAACTGCTAGAGATCGCCAAAGCGCTAGTGCAGCAACCGCGCCTGGTGATGATGGACGAACCCACATCAACGCTGACCGAGCGCGAAAAACGGTTTCTGTTCCAAACCCTGCAAACGCTGAAGCAGCAAGGCGTTGCCATTCTCTATGTCACTCACCATTTACGCGAAGTGCTGGAAGTGGGCACCCGTGTCAGTGCCATGCTGGATGGCTCCGTCAGAACCACTGTTGCTGTGACTCCAGCTTTAACCGAGTCCGTCCTGCTGGAAATGCTCACCGGACGGCAGTTGTCGATGGTGGTCGCGCGATCGTCTCCCACAACAACTCAGCCGCTGTTAACCGTAGACGGTTTAGAAACCAAAAGCTGCAAAGACATTCACTTGCAACTTGCTCCCGGCGAAATTGTCGGCATCTATGGCATTGTCGGCTGCGGACGTGAAAGCGTAGGGCGTGCGATCGCCGGACTCACCCAGCCCCTGCGCGGCACGATGACACTGGCAGGTCAATCCTACGCGCCGCAGCATCCTGGAGCCGCCCTTGCTCAGGGTGTAGGCTTTTTACCCGCCGATCGCAAAGAAGCAGGCATCTTACCAGAGCGTTCCATCCGCGAAAACCTCAACCTTTCCAATCTGGGAGCCTTTGCCAAACGGGGCATTTTATCCCCATCTCAGGAACGGCTGCACACCACCCAACAGCTAGAGCAACTCCAGGTGCGCTACACCTCAATCGAGGATCCCATTACCCGTCTCAGCGGTGGCAACCAGCAAAAAATTCTGTTTGGTCGCGCGATCGCCCGTGCCTCTCGCCTGCTGGTGATGGAAGAACCGACCGCTGGCATTGACATGGGCACTCGCCTGGAACTGTATCGTCAGATGAAAGACCTCGCCGATCGTGGTGCCAGTTTTCTTCTCCTCTCCAGCGATCTTGTTGAAACGCTCTTGCTCTGCAACCGCGTCTATTTGATGTATGACGGGGCGATCGTTGATATCCTCATTAACCCTACCCTCCATGACGAAGAACGAGTCCTGTCAGCCGTTTTAGGCAAAGGATAGAGCCGTAAGCCCCTTTTCTGCGAACGCTATTTTTGAGCGACTGCAAATACCTTTTTATAGAAGCGTGGTAGTGCCTTTTCGTAAAGGGTAAATAAAATAAGGGATGACTGCTATCTTCATCGCCTATGTCAAGCATTCCTCCCTTTCTGTGTTGTCCCAACTGTGGTTCCGAAGACATCATGAAAAATGGCACCACCCGACGAGGCAAACAGAACTATAAGTGCCGCGACTGTGGTCGCCAATTTGTGGAAAATCCGCAGTGGAAACCTCGTGAAAGAGACAGCACTGTGATGCTTGACCGTTTGCTCTTAGAGAAGACCCCTTGGCTGGTATAGCCCGCGTGTTGAAGTTGTCAGAGTCTTGGCTCCAAGGGTATGTCAACCAATGCTACGAGGAGGTGCCGCGTCAGGTGCAGGTGACCCCTAAGCCCAAGGGCGCATTAAAGGTGCAAATGGATGAATTGTGGTCCTTTGTCGATGACAAAGGCAACAAGCAGTGGATCGGGAGCATTTCATCTTTGCCGATTCCGAACTGCCCTCATCCCCTAACCCCTTCTCCCAAAGGGGGAGAAGGGGAACCGAACCGGATTGAAGTCCCTCTCCCTTTTTGGGAGAGGGATTTAGGGTGAGGGCGCAAAAGTGACATGCTCCCCAGTGGATCTGGCTAGCACTGGAGGCGATCGGTGGCAAGAGCGATGAGTTTTTCTCAAAGGCGGGCAATCTGCTGGCAAAAGCTTTGATGCAACTGGCAAAAGGCACTGATTATCCCGATCTGGCAAGACCATACCTTTTCAAACACCCTCTAATTGCTGTCTAGCAAACTCTCACACTTGCTCATCGGGCTCGTGGTCAGTCATTTTCCCTGCGACCACTGGTAGGTTGATTGTTTCACCGCTTTGGTAATATGCCAGTGTTGACAGAAATGAGCGATCGCCTCTTTAGGAACATCAATATTTTGAGATTTCATGCAGTTGCAGTCTCAAAGGAGATTTTGAGGTTAGCGGTCGATGGAATGGTGTAGTTGAGTTTCTCAAAACCAATGACTTCTCCATGCTGATCTTTCATTAAGATCACTTCATCCCCCGTTTCTTCACAGGTGTATTCATCTTGAGGATTACCAAACCAGACGGTTAAAGTATTGCCGACTCGATCGTAGTAAACGTTTACTTCTGCCATATGATTTTTCTTTCACATAAAACTATCAGAATTCAATATGTTCTCAAGCTCCTTTACTAAAGAAGGTAGTTCATTGATTACTGTATCCCAAACAATATCTTCATCTACATTCAGGTAATCATGAACAACTTTGCTTCGCATCCCTACAATCGCCTTCCAATCAATCTGAGGATACGTGGCTCGAAAGCTTGGGGAGACTCGACGAGCTGCTTCACCGATCACTTGCAGAAGATGAGTGAGAGATAGCCGCAATAATTCGTTATTGTCAAAGTCATCTCTGGTTATACCCTGCACAAATTCGATCGCTTTGTTGGCAGTGTCTAGCATGTGCCCAATGTAGACCTGCTCATCCCTCTGAGTCATAGTAGACCTCTGCTTCGGATAGGATGCGATCGCGAATCCGATGATTCAGAAATTTGGGCGTGACGAGATCAATGGGTCGATTTCCTAACAGGCTTGAAAGTTCTTCTTGAATCCGATGGAGTTTAAGAAAGCCGGGAATATGTTCGGGCTGAAATTCGACCAGCACATCGATATCACTATCAGGGCAAAAGTCGTCGCGGAGAACGGAGCCAAATAGTGAGAGTTTAGTGATGTGCCAATGTTGACAGAAGTGAGCGATCGTCTCTTTAGGAATATCAATATTTTGATTTTTCATGCTGTTAGTTCTCGTTCTTTCACAGCTTCAGCCGCATATCTTAAAGATTCCTGAATATCTTCAAGCGCTAAATCAGGATAAGCCTCTAAAATCTCTGCGATCGCCATGCTATCGGCAATCATACCAACGATGGTAGACACCGGAATCCGTATGTCTCTAATACAAGGTACGCCTCCCATCTGGTTGGCATCGGCTGTAATTCGAGTAAATTTCATGTGTTGGGTTTCTCCTATATCGTCGTAAGTGGCGATTCAAAATCGTTGGGTAATCCAATAGCGGGTAAGCCTTCGACGATCGCAACTGTTTCCACGCTGACAGTGATGACTTTTTTAATCAGACTGATAATATAGCCCTCATTTTCTAGCTGATTTGGATCATTAGTGATACCGCTACGTTTATCGGTTTTAATTTGATATTGGTCAATAATCCAATCAAGCGCGGAACGGTTGCCAAGGCGATAGTTGAAAGTTTTAGGAGGAATGCCTGTGAGGGTCAGGAAGTCGTTGTATTTGATCTGGGTTTTATCTTTGGAGAGACGCATTTTTTCGACGCGCAGGTTGAGCGGTTCATCGGGATTTTCAACTTCTTTGAGCGGGTATTCGGGCTGGTCTTCGTAATGGACGTGAATTTCTGCCAATCGTGCGCCTGCTTTTGCTAGAAGCCAAAAGAGATCAGCGGGTTTATCGTTGAATGGGGTAGGTTCTGCGCCTTCGCCTGTGTAGGGAACGAGGGGAATGCGAGGCAGTTCGCGTTTGAGGTTAGCGGCATAGCGTTGACGGTAGTTGGGGTGATGGAGGAGGGCGTAGGCGTAATGAAAGATGTCCCATTTACTGATAGATTCATCGCTGTAATGGGTACGAAATTGCATCAGTGCCCAATCGGTAATATTTTCTCTGCGGTTGGTGCCATCTTCACTGTAGGTATAGAAGGGAAAACATTGAGTTGGACGACCACCAACATCAAGAGAAGGAGTATAACAAGAAATACCAGCCAGAAAAGGAAGCTGTGAGTGGTTTGTAACAGTAATAAAACGATTTTCCGCTTCTGTTTGTTCGGTCGGAACTATTATTGAAAACTGGTATCTACGCTCATTCAAATGAGGATCGAAATAGAGAAACGATTGAGTAAAAGGTCGATAGAGCGATCGTCTTACATGATCTTCTTGATACTCAAGCTTCAATTGACGGTTGACGCAACTTTTCAAACCGTCTGACCAGCTAATTCTAGATTCGTCGCGAACTAAAAAATTATCAAGTTTAACCTTTTCATCTGAATAACGCTGCCGTTTTGAAACCTGCTCGTTGAACGTTTCAATTGTTCTCTTAATATTGTTAGACAATGAATTCTTGTTGAAGTTATAAGCCCATGAATCTCGATTAGTTTTCACTCCTCCACTAAAGTTTTTGAAAACTACTTTTGGCTCAATTAAGCTACTTTCTTTTGCCTCCTGATCGCCGATCGCCAAAAAGCTATTAAATTCTCCCTCCAAGCCAGTTGTTAACCACGTATGTTTTTCATCTGGCGTAATCTCTTGCCACTCCACATTCACGGCACTTTGAAGTCGATCGAGATACTGAAACTTTTGTTCCTTGGTCCAAAACTCATCCAGTCTGGCGTAGTAGATTTTGGCTTTTCGTTTTCTTTCCATTTCTACACATTTTATGAATGAAGATAGTGGTTATTTGTATCTAGAACTTAATCGCCACGAATTCTAATGCGGCTGTCTTCAACAATCCATAACTTTCCTGTAATCGGTTCTTGTGCTAACGCTGAAATAGCGGGTGGCATGATCGAAAGTAAGTAGGGTTTATCCTGACGAGATGTGCGGATAACAATGATGCCAGCAGTATTTTGTGGTGGGTAAGAACGGATATCTGAAAAATCGAGGTCGAGTGTAATCAGTATCCGTTGTTCTTGTTGGCAAATGTCAAAAATAGTCGGATCATTCGAGCCACCTAGACCCTGTTGCTTAACAGTTGTTGCATCATAGCCTGATTGTTGAAGTAAGGCTGCAATTTCTACGGGTAAGTTTTCGTCTGTTTTGAATTTCACGCAGAGGCTTCCATCTGAATAGAGATAATGCGCTCACGAGCTAGTTCGGCAGCGTAAGCGATCGCGGCTTGAATGTCTGCTTCTGTTAAAGATGGATAGCTTTGCATAATTTCTCCTACACTTAATCCAGCAGCAAGGTTGTCAAGTATGACTGAAACCATGATTCGGGTGCCTTTAATACAGGTGCGACCATGACAAATAAGAGGATCTACAGAAATTCGTTCTTGCCAATTCATTGGATGATTACCTCTTTCTTCACAAAAATATTGATGCTCACACCCACCTGAATCCCAAAGACATTATGCGTTGTGCCTGAAAGTTTGGGATTTTTTCGGACATTGCCACCCAGATCAAACGTATAAATCGCATCAAAATCTTGCTCCAGATTTTTTCGCATTCCATCAAAAGCAATCTGCTCAATCACGCTACTATTAGTAACAAAGGCAATAATGCCGTCTTTGCCAACGCGATCGCTCGCCCAGCGGATTGCCTTTACGTAAGGATCAGAGAGCGAATTTTTGTTCGTTGCTTTCGATGCCTTTGAATATGTCTCAGCAACCCGTTTATCAATGATAGGATACTTTCGATTTCGGTTGTTATCGTTCTCATTCGCTTGAAAAGCATTGTAAGGTGGGTTGCCAATAATGACAAAAATGGGAGAGTTACGCTGTCGTTCTACTCGTTGCGTGTTTTCTGGTGCAAACAGCGATAATTGCTGCTCCTCCGCAAGCTCAAAGGTATCAACATAACAGATGCCTTCAAACGGTTGATATTTGCCCGTCAACTCATAAAACTCATGTTCAATGTTCATGGAGGCAATGTAGTAAGGCAATAGCATCACCTCATTACAGTGCAGTTCATGCTCAAACTTGTGGGGCAACGCCGTTTTGCGAATCTCGCGCATTACTCGAATGATAAAATTACCCGTGCCTACAAACGGGTCAAGAATGTGAACGCCTTGATCGCTCAGTGACTTGCCAAACTCGCGCTGCAAAATGTCTTCTACACTCCGCACCATGAAGTTGACAATGGGTTGAGGCGTATAAACAATGCCATGCGTATCGGCAACCTTGATCGAAAAGCCCTGAAAAAACTTCTCGTAGATCACATTCAAAAAATGCTGCTTTTCTGAAAAGTTCTGAATCGTAGCGGCGGTTTCCTCAATGGCGCGATAAAAATAGTCCAACTCTTTTAGAAATGACTCGCGGCTAAATGCCCGTGAGGTCAGCGCATCAATGACCTTCTCAATTTCCACCGCAATCACATTGCGACGGGTGAAATCGGGGTTGTTAAACACTGTGCGAAAAATGCGCTCGGTCAGTAAGTGCTGAATCAACATTTCCTCAACGGCTGCATCGGCAAGGTTAGGGTTAATCGCCTGTTTACACAACAGCGTAAAATTCTCAAACGCAGCAATAAACTTCTTGTTAATCTTGCGCTGCTCTTGAATAAGTTCCTGCAAGCCTCTTGCCAGATCAGGAATGCGTTGCTTGAAATCGTCGCTTGCCTTTTCCCACTGGTCAAACTGGGGTGGGCGATACTCAAAAAACCGATGCAACACCTCTACCAGTTCGGTATCATCTTGCAGATCGGCATCATAAACCTGCTTGCCATCCTGATAGAGCATGGCGCGATCGGGTCGCTGAAAAATAATGTTGTCTTTGGGATAGCCACTCTGAAACTTCTGCTTCACCCATTTTGGCAAATCATCGCCTAGATCCTTCGCTTCCCAATAGCCACGAATCAAGCCAAATTCATCCTGAAGAATGCCATCAACCCGAATCAGCTTGCCCTTACCACCCTTTTTGATGCTGTACTCACCCACCAGCGTCCAGTTAAACTGCTTGCCGCACACCTTCAGCACATCCGCAAACGCATCTTTCACTGCTCCCTCGTGAGAATGCCCTAACTTGGCATACTCCTTAAGCTGCTTGTAATATGCGCGGATCGGCTTGTGGCTTGCTTTTAAACTAAGGTTTGGCATAGCAATCTCGAAAAGGGGGCTTTTGGGCTTCAGTATTCCCACTTAAACCTCTATCCTTCACCTTACAGCCGTTGTTAGATCAATAAGCCACAGCCTAATCAAGATGGGTATGGGGTGTGGGGTGTAGGGTGTGGCGAATGCAAATGAAAACCGCTGTAAAAGCTTGAAATGTCAGCCTCCACACACAAAACTTCGACTTTTAAACAGAAACGATCGCCCCTACCTTACTTCTTCCACCCAAAGACCTCGGAGGCTTTCAAAACCTCCGAGGTTTGAGCAAGCGATCGCGCTTTCAACTACTCACCGACTAACTCACCGTTACCCTCGCTCCATTCCCATTCTCCATGCTAGGTGCTGCGGCAGGAGCGATCATTGCAGTGGGTGTAGCACTCACAACCTTACGAGTCGTGCGCTTACGGAGAGTTCCTCCCGCCTGCACATACTGCAAGCTATCCTTGCCATACCGCGTCACCACACCCATCAGCATCTTTTCCGAATAGCTGCGTAGCTCCTGCTCCATCAGCGTCACCATCCCCGCCATCTCATCTACCGTTGAAAGCATCGTGTTGTAGCTAGCGAGTTGCCCTTGCAACGCTTGAATGCGGGCATCATACTCTGCCAAACTCAACCCAGAGCCAAACTCCAGCGGATCATTAATCGATCGCATCCCAGCGATCCGGCGCATGCCCTTTTCCAACACGATCGAACTGCGTTTCAGACGTGCCATAGAGACCTCCCTGTAAAATTGGTCACGTTTATCTTTAAACTCTAGCCAGTGGTTCAGTGCCTTTCCCTGAGCAAAAATCGGCAAAAATTTGAGTCTTTTTTTATTCAAGTCGCAATTGTTTAGTTGCTTCTACATAGATTTATTTAACGCTCTGGTATAAAAACGATCTTACTTGCCCAAGACACGATCGCAGCAGTCGCCTTTGAGATCCCAACGATCGTGTTGCAGTACCCGAACATCATGTTCAAGTACCTGAATATCGCGTTTAGGTTCCTCAACATCGTGTTTGGGTTCCTCAACATCGTGTTCAAGTACTCAGCGATCGTGTTCAAGTACTCAGCGATCGTGTTTGGGTTCCTCAACATCGTGTTGGAGTACCGAAATATCGTGTTGAGGTTCTTTAACGTCGTGTTTGGGTTCCTAGATCTCGTAGTTGGGTTCCCAAACATTGTGTTTCAGTTCCTCAACAGGCTGAGTGCGTTGGGTCAACCAGGAGCCTTGCTCAACCAGCCGACGGAAGAGTTTAGCAAGGCGATCGACTCAAACCGCTTTTCCAGCACCACCATGCGGCGATCGCGCCAACCCAGTCTTTTACCGTCACTGCTTGATGGGTTCTTTACCACCACAGCGCAACGCCTTAATCAGTGCTGTCCTTAGTCTAAATTTGATGAGTCCGGTAGCTCTACCAGTGATGGCAGTACCAGCCTACCAAGTCATCAGCCGTGAGGCGGCGATGCAGAGTGCCGTAGAGGTGCAGGCGGAACCAGGGCGATCAACTGCGATCGACTTTAGTCAGGCTCACGAGCGCATCACGTATGTTTTGTTAGCCGATCCCTCGCGTCTGGTTTATGCAGCGAATGCTCCCATTGCATCCCGGCAAGCAAACACCCTCTTCTTGCGCCCCATTTCCTAACGTTCCCCGGTGCCACCACCACTAGCATCACCAATCTGAGAGGCTGTTTGAAAAGGTATGGTCTGTAAGCTTAAGCACTCAGCGATCCCCCCTGCCCCCCTTAAAAAGGGGGGAAATACGCTTGTAGTCCCCCTTTTGAAGGGGGATTGAGGGGGATCTAGCTTTTTGCTACTAACAGGAGAACCTTTAAAGCATCCTCTGAGTGTCTAAACCATTGATCAGGCGGGGCAGCATCGCTGGGAAAGTCGGTGCAGCGGTCTTGCAGCAGTGTCAGAGGATGTTTTAAAAGTCCAGATGCGTGTAGCTCTGGCGACTGAAGTCGCGGCTACACGCACAAAACCTGCCTACGCAGGTTCCAAAACCCTCGTGCTGAGGTAGTCCGCGCAGGCGGACTTTGTTGATGTAGTCGCGGTTTTAACCGCCAGACACTTTTCAAACAGCCTCTCAGAAAATCAAGCGAGGGATTAGTTTCTAAATCTCAATTTTCCCTAAAGATGGCGTTTGTATAAGATCCTCAAGTTTAGTCCAGCGTTGCTGTTGATCTAATTCTTCGATCCTTTTTTTCTCAGCATAAATCTTCTGGCTATATTCTTTAGCACGTTCTGGGTTCATAGAACAATCCGTTTCTTTCCACTGTTGAAGTAAGTCACGATAACGGTTGTCACACATGGTTCTTTCTATACAAGCAACCGTAGAGCGAATTATGAGAGGTACTCGCACAATATCAAGACGAGTTTTTTCGTCCAACTCGAATAAATGGTAGACCTGCTCCATTTCTTTGGGGAAAACTGTACAAAGATCTCGTAAAAATGAGATTAAATTAGGTTGGGTAACAATGCTCTCAGAAGTGCTAATTGATTTGTAGCTCTGATCTTCGCTGTGTTTGTCTTTCTCTTGTAAATCGTCTTGAAGTTTTAAGATTTGTCGCCATAGGAATCTGTGATGCGAAAAACTGAATTGTAAATCTCGTTCTTCCAAAGCAGTAATCACAGCTTGACGATACTCTGGATAATGCAAATAGACACGAAGTAATACAGCTTCTGTGGTAATTAAAAATTCATTCGGAATTGACTGAAAAGAACTATCACCACTAATATTTTTTGCTGATGGTCGGCGCTTTCGTCTGACCTGAACCAACAAGTTTTCGGCAAGTAAAGGAACAAGCCGACCATCTTTTCTGCTAAGGATTTCGGCGCAACGACCGATGTAATGTGTACGGGTATTTGCGTTGGTAACATCAGCAAGTAGATCAACAATTTGCTGAACTACTTGCTGAAACTGATCTGCCTGGTTGAGGTCTTGCCCCGCGATCGCCTGCTGAATTTGCCAGTCCAGCCAGAGGGGAGACTCATCTAATAATTGCTGGTAGTCGGCGGGCGTATTCGTTTGGAGAAACTCGTCCGGGTCTTTGCCTGTAGGAATGTTGAGGATGCGAAGCTGCACTTCGCCCTGGTATGCCAGCGCTGCGACTTCACCGATCGCTCGTTCGGCTGCCTGCGTCCCCGCGCGATCGGCATCAAAGTTAAACACAATCCGCTTGGATTCGGTGTAGCGCAACAGTTGGCGCACCTGCGCGAGGCTCAACGCTGTACCCATCGACGCGACGACATTCGTAATGCCTGCACTATGCAGCGCGATCACGTCGAAATAGCCTTCCACGACGACTGCTTGATCCTGCTTGGCGATCGCCGCTCGTGCCTTATCCAGTGCAAACAGGATATTGCCTTTGTCGAAGAGTTCGGTTTCGGGTGAGTTGAGGTATTTCGGCTGTTCATCACCCAGCGATCGTCCCCCAAAGCCCACCACTCGCCCTTGCAGATCATGAATGGGAATCATGAGGCGATCGCGGAAACGGTCATAATAGCTGCCTGTCGCGCCTTTGCGCGGTACAATCAGCCCCGCGCGTTCGACCAGTGCGACGGGATAGTGCTTTTGCTCGACTAGATAACCAAACAGCGTCTCCCAGCCTGCGGGCGCATAGCCCAATTGGAATTGTTGAATCGTCGTGGTGCTAAGCTTTCGTTTGGCAGTCAGATATTCCAAGGCGGCTTTTCCCTGCGGCTGATTCAACGCATGTTCAAAAAAGCGGGCGGTGAGCGCCAAAATTTCGTGCAACTGCTCCCGCACGGAGATCTGGCGCTGGAGTTCTTGCCGCTGCTCTGGCTCCAGGGTTTGTACAGAGACCTGGTAGCGCTTTGCCAGATCCAGCACCACTTCGCTGAAGGAATGTTTCCCCAACTCCATCAGAAACTTGATCGCGTTGCCGCCCGCACCGCAGCTAAAGCAGTAGTAGAACTGCTTGCTGGGGCTGACGGTAAAGCTGGGCGATTTGTCGTCGTGGAAGGGACACAACCCAGTAAAGTCTTTCCCCAGCTTCCGTAAGACAACGTGCTCAGACACTACATCCACGATGTCTGCCCGTTGTCGCACTTGTTCGATCGTGTCGGGGTGGAGACGGGGGATGTCCATAAGGGGGAGTGGGGAGTGGGGAGTAGGGAGAGTGGGGCAGGGGAAGCAGGGGGAGTAGGAAGAGTAGGAAGAGTAGGAGGAATGGGGGAAATGAAGTCTACTTATTGTCGCAAATTTGCTTGGGAATGGGGCAGAAACCGAGTTTCGTATTCACATATCTCTGCTACATGTTGTAGAAGGCAGCACTGTACCGATGATCTCACTCAGCCTTCCATTCGCTTTCTGGACTATCGGCACTGATCATGATGTTGCGTAGAGTGCCGATCGGTCAATCGCGTTTCTTGTGATACGGCACAATCACTTGAAGCTGGCGATCGAGATTGCGCCACTTGCGATGACTGCCTCTTTGAGAGATCAATGCAAACCCATAACGCTCTAGTATGTGCTCAACTGTGCTCAACCTCGTTTGCGTTCATGCGTCGAGGCGAGTCATCCAACCGAAACCTCTCTCAAAATGGCTCCTGTTGCTAGTTTGATTGGGTCTGGCTCAAGGTATAGTTCGATTGCTTTACGAATATTTTTTAATGCGTCTGCTTCTGTTTCTCCGGCTGACACACAGCCTGGTAGTTCTGGGCACCACACTGCCCAATCACCCGTTGCAGGATCGGCTTCAAGTACAACACGTCATTTCATGGTTTTCCCTCTCCATCGGTGATTGCTCATCAAAATTCTACTCAATTGGGAGACGGAGTCGTTTTGTGCGATCGGCGCAGCCTTTAAACCACTTCAGAAACCCAGTTTCTCTCCAGCAGCGAGTCGATTTGAGTTCCAGGCTGGGTGAATTGAGTTTGGAACTGGCTTATCTGAGTAAAAAGCTCGGTGATTCAAGCTCTGAATAGGGTTGTCTGAGTAAGAAGCTCAGTGGAGCCAGTAAAAAGCTCAGTGAAGCTAGTAAAAAGCTCAGTGAAGCTAGTAAAAAGCTCAGTGATTCAAGCTCCGAACTGGGTCGTCTGAGTAAAAAGCTCGGTGAGTTGAGTTCAGAACTGGCTCGTCTGAGCAAAAAGCTCGGTGATTCAAGTTCCAAGCTCGGTGGTTCAAGTTCCGAACTGGGTTGTCTGAGCAAGAAGCTCGGCGGTGCGAGTCTAAAGGTGCAGCGTTGAAGGTTTACGCAGGATGTTAGGCAGCTAAACAACTATGAATGCTGCAACCGAAAGCCCTTGCATTGTTCCAACCCTGCTTTAGTCACCCTCTTTCATCATGTGTCCCACCAACGGCTCGATCGATCATGCAATGCGAAGCGCTCTTGAAACTCCCCACATCAATACCGTCTGGAGGGGGCTTGGGGGACGCAGCCGTCCACCAAATTCGGGGGGTTTGGGGGCTGCCCCCCCAATGGCTCGGATTCCAGCATTACCCGCATCCACTTCTTTCCCTTTGCACACCCAAAAATTTGAGCTAGTTTCGAGGCAACGATCGCAGGAAGACAGGCAGTGCTAACCAAACTCTGGGCGTTTCTGAACACCGATATTCAAGATTTGAATTGGAAACAGGCGGGAGAGATGACCAAAACCGGAACCGATGCCGCCAAAGCGGTGTTTGACCTGGCAAAAACGGTCAAAGAGCAGCAGCCCAAAGTCGAAACCCTGAAGCCCTACATCGGGCAGATTTCCTCGTTGCTGGATGTGCTGAATGCGCCCTTTGCTCAGATTGTGAAAGACACCATTCCTTTCGCACCGCTGGCAATTACTGTTCTGAAGCTGGTCTGTGACGTTACCCACCAGGAGCCGAGTCTGGAGCAATGCGTTGCTCTGGTGAGTCAGGTAGCCTACCTGGAAAGCTTACAGGTCATCCTGAAGGAAACGCCCGACTTGCTCGATCGCCTGGGTGAAGCCCCTGTTTCAGACGCGATCGCCCAGCAAATTAAGCGGTTAGGCGACCTGGAAATTGACGATCGCGATGCCCGCAAAGCCATCCTGTACTTTCACGAGTCGAAGCTGGCGACTGCGTTTAACGAGGTGCTACAGGCGCGACTGCAACAAGCTGGACTGGAAGCAAACGAAGCACAGACGTTGACCGATCGCGTTGCCCGTAAAACCGATGAGTACATGCCGCCTGCATTGGCTCAAGTCGGCGATGGGGTGAAGCGTCTGGTGGAGTGGTATCGCCTGGGTGGGCGCGAGGTGCTGGAGAAATACCTCAGCATTGATGATTATCTGACGCAGCAGATTCAGACTCGCCCGCTGGAAAAGGTCTTTGCGGAGCACTTCACCTTTCGGGATATCTACGTGCCGCTGAAGGCGCAGTTCATTCAGCGAGATGGGGACGTGGACAAGGACAAAGAGCCTGTGGAGCTAGAGCAGTGGGCAAAAGATTTGCTGAATGATGACCAGAAGCGCGATCGCGTCATGTTCATTCAGGGTGGACCGGGACGGGGGAAAAGCGTGTTTTGCCGGATGTTTGCCGATTGGGTGCGGCAGCACGAACATCCCCGCTGGACTCCGATTCTCATTCGCCTGCGCGACATTCGCACGTTAGAGAAAGACTTTGAGGAAACCTTGCGGAAAGCGGTCGATCGCGACTTTGCCCGCAACGATCCAGGCTGGTTGACCGATCGCAACATTCGCTTTCTGTTTTTGCTGGATGGCTTTGATGAACTGCTGATGGAAGGCAGAACCAGCGGTGGGCTGGAAGAGTTTCTCAAACAGGTGGGACGCTTTCAGGAAAGCTGCAAGGACAATGCGGAGAAGGAACATCGGGTGCTGATTACGGGGCGATCGCTCTCCCTCCAGAGCATCGAACGCCTCATGCCCGCCAACCTGGAGCGCGTGGAACTGCTGCCGATGGATGACGCGCTTCAGGAACGATGGTTTACGCAATGGGGCAAATTGATCAACGCCGATCCGGTGCATCTCAAGACAGTTTTGCAGGATGAGCAGTTGCCCGATCGCGTGCGCGAACTGGCGCGAGAACCTCTGCTGCTCTACCTCCTTGCCGCCATGCATCGGGATAGTGAATTCAAGCTGGAAATGTTTGAGGGTACGGCAGGAGTCAAAGCCAGAGATGCCATCTATAACCGCACGATCGACTGGGTGCTGACGAAACAGCGTCCCGAATGGCTCAACCAGGATATCACTGCACTGCAAACCGAAAGTCTCCGCCGCATTCTGGCAGAAGCCGGATTGTGTGTGGTGCAGTCCGGTGGCGAGTGCGCCCCCGTCAAAATGATCGAAGACCGTTTGAAAGGGGACGATGAAGCCAAACGATTGCTGGAGGAAGCACGGTCACGCCTCCAGGGTGATCCACTCCGCAATGCCCTCGCTGCCTTCTATCTCCAGCCCGGACGCGCAGGCAGTGGCTCGGTTGAGTTTGCCCACAAGAGCTTTGGTGAGTTTTTGTGCGCCGGACGCATAAAAGATAGCCTTGCAGACTGGGCACAACCCGGCATCCGACGGCAGGAGTTTTACATCCCCACGGAACAAATGGACTGGGAGATCTACGACCTGCTGGGCTTTGGTGGGTTAACGCCCGAAATTGTGGAATACATCACGGCATATTTCGATATCTGCTCAGACCTGTTTGACGCTGAAAAAATTGTCCGTCTGTTCAAACGCCTGGAGCATTTCTATGTCCGCTGGTGCGATGGCGAATTTATCGATGCACCACCGGAGAACTTACCGCAGAAGAAGATGCGGTTGTTGAAGGAGCAGTTGCCAGACAGAGAGAAACCCCTGGGACAACGCCAGGTCGATGTCTACACCGGACTCAACGTGATGATTCTGCTGCTGGAATTGAATCGTTATGCCCAGGACAGGAATGACTTGAAGGAGCAAATTATCTTTTACCCCAATGGACAAGTAAGTGAAGGAGAGATCACATCTCGATTACTACAAGTTATTCACTATAGCGATTGCCTCGGTCATGCCACCTTTACTGACCTTGCTGGCTCTTTTCTCGCCTGTGCCAACCTCACAAGTGCCGACCTCCCTGACATCAACCTTGAACTCGCCAATCTCACTGGCACCAACCTCACTGGTGCCAACCTCGCCAGTGCCAATCTCACTGGCACCAACCTCACTGGTGCCAACCTTATAAGCGCCCATCTTGCCTGCGCCAACCTTATGAGCGCCTACCTCGCTCATGCTAACCTCGCTCACGCTAGCCTCTACAGCGCTCCTCTCGCCTACGCCACCCTTTCCCACGCCAACCTCGCCAGCGCTAATCTTGGAGAGGCTGATTTAGGTTATGCCAACCTCCAAGATATTTTCTGGGACAAGAATACAAACTGGGAGGGTGTGCAAGGGTTAGAGACAGCGGTGAATGTGCCAGAGGCGCTGAAGCGGCAGTTGGGGATGGAGGAGGAGGTGAGGGGAGAGGAGTGAGGAGTGAGGGGTTTGGGGAGAAGCAGGGGAGGCAGGGGAAGCAGGGGAAGCAGGGGAGGGATGAGGGATGAAGAGCGGATTGATCAACTAGACTGAGGATGATCAGGATCTACAGATTGCGATCGAGTTGTGGAAGTCACCCCTTATGCTGTGGAAGTCTATGCCACTGATGATGGTAAAGTGCCATTTTCAGAGTGGCTCAATGCCCTCAAAGACCTTCAAGGAGCAGCAAAGATTCTGCTGAGACTCGATCGCATCAAACGAGGCAATCTAGGCGACTATAAATTCATTGCCGATGGGGTGTTGGAGTTGCGGATTGACGTTGGACCAGGCTACAGAGTGTACTTTGCTCAAGTCAGTCAGCAAGCGATCGTGATTCTTTGTGCAGGCAGCAAGAACACTCAAACAAACGACATTAAAAAAGCTCAGCGATACTGGATAGACTACAGGAGCCGTGATGATGCCTAGAAGCGTTAATTATCAGGGAGAACTGCTGAAGTACCTGCATGATCCTCAAAAGGCAGTGGTTTACCTGAATGCGGCTTTAGAAGACGGCGATCCTGAACTCTTTGTGACTGCGTTGAGAAATGTGGCAGAAGCTCAGGGGTTAGCGAATGTTTTGCCTTATAGCAATCAATCTTCGAGTACTGACGCGATCAACACGGAAATCCATAGCCTCCTCAAGCTCTTAAAAGACTTGGGACTTGGGCTGACATTAACGGAAACCAGTAAAGCGTCATGAAAGACCACCACATCAACATCTTTTACAGCGACGAAGACGAAGGCTACATCGCCGACATTCCCGACTTGAAATATTGTTCTGCCTTTGGTGAAACTGTCGAAGCAGCCGTTCACGAAGTCCTGCAAGGCAAAGCGGCTTGGTTGGAAACCGCGAAAGCAGAGGGAAAACCTGTCCCGTTGCCGAACTATCGCCCTACCATTTACCAGGTCACGTCATAACATCACTGCTTTAGCTAAAATTTCTGAGTAGCAACATTTCGACTTTCGCTATGACAAACCGCCTTCAAGCCGCGATCGCCGCCATTTCTCAACGATCAGAATCGGAGCAAGATGCGATCGCCGCTTTGATTTTGGACAAGATTAGCGTCATGAGTCAGGAAACGGAGCATCAGTCGATCATCGCCAGCGACCAAATCACAGGGCTTTTTGCTGACGAGCCAGAACTGATGGAGCAGGTTATGCAGTCGATTGGGCACGATCGCGAAGACGATCGACTGCAAAGCCTTGGATGCCAGCGAGAAGCTGAGGGCACGAGAAGAACTTGGAACTAACTGATGGCGATCGTCAAGAACGGGTGTCGTCTTCACCATAGAATGCTGCAATGACAGCTCTGATTTCTGCTGCCGCAATATCCGTTTGGTCAGACTTTGAGTAAATCAGAAGGAGCAGAACATTTGCTGGTGATTCAACCTGATACAGCAGTCGATCGCCTGCGCTTTTGCCTTTCTGAATATCACTGTTTTTGATCCGCACTTTGAAGACGGTGTATCCGGTTCCCGGTATGCGATCGCCCGGAACGTTGCCAGCTTCAAGCTGTTGAATCACAGGTTGGACATCGGTTTGAATCTGACGGTAGCGTTTAGCCAGGTCACGCACTTGTCGCAGAAAGTCATCGGTAAAGCGAAGCTGTACTGTGGGTGGGTCACTCGACATCAAGACTGTCCCATAACTCAGAGATAGGACGAGTCTTTCCAGCTTTGGCATCCTGCAACGACTGACGTAAGCTCTCTAAGATTTTCGCTTTCGGTTCATCGTCTTCATCGCTTTCAGTAGCCTCTGAAATCAGCACAATCACCTCAACACGGCTGTTTTGATTAGTCACCAACGGCGTATCTAACGCCAACTGTCCCTGCTGATCAACGGTTGCCATTACTTTAATTGCTTTCATCGGTCATCTCGATTTTTATTAAATCCACGAATCTTTAGTTGTCACGCAGCAAATCTGCCCTTAAGTCATCAAACGAGCCACACTTTGCGACTCCTGCTTTGAAGTCTGCTTGCAATTGAGCCGCGTTTTGAGCAATTTCTAGTCGTTGCTTCTCAATGCGGCGTTTTTGGATGAGTTCAAACAGCAACGCCTGGTCATCGGCAGGCAGCGCGTCAACGTATTCAACCAGGTCATGAAAGGGAATAGAAGGGTGCATCGATCGCCCATTCCTTACGAGGTGTCCCTACTTTACCAAGAAAAAACGCTGACCATTAAGCGCTTACTCATGATGAAGGGTTAGATGGGCAGTGCCCACCCTACAGTTTGAGGTTTATTCGCTACTAAATTCTGCACACTAAATTCTGCACACTAAATTCTGCAATCATTGCGATCGCCCTACCTTGCTTTTGGTTGGCAATGAGGCGATCGCTATTCACTCTGGGCACTGCGTCACCTACAAGAGCATCAAATTTTGTAAAGCAAATGTCAGAATGGTAGCACCGTAGCCATTCCTTCAGCGCTCTATGACTGTTTTTTCCTCGCTTCCTCCCGCAAATACCACTGCGACACAAATCTGGCTCTGGCAAGGTTTTAGCATTACCTACCAAACTCAAGGCACCCAGGGACCAGCGGTGGTGCTAGTGCATGGCTTTGGTGCCTCGCTGGGTCACTGGCGCAAAAATATACCTGTGCTGGCAGAAAGTTGTCGCGTGTATGCGCTGGATTTGATTGGCTTTGGTGGCTCTGCAAAACCCCCACCAGGGCAGTTAAAACCGGGTGAACAGGTCGAGTACACCTTTGAAACGTGGGGGCAGCAAATTGCCGACTTTTGTAAGGAGGTAGTGGGAGAGCCAGCTTTTCTGGTTGGCAACTCGGTGGGCTGCATTGCGGTGATGCAGGCGGTTGTAGATCATCCAGCGATTGGGCGATCGGTGGCGTTGATCAACTGTTCACTGCGCTTACTGCACGATCGTCGTCGCGCCACCCAACCCTGGTTTAAGCGTCTGGGCGCACCGATCCTTCAGCGCGTGCTCAAGAATGAGTGGCTTGGTCAAACGTTTTTCAACCAGCTCGCCAAACCTGCAACGGTACGCAAGATTCTGCTGAAGGCGTATCGCAATCCAGAGGCTGTGACGGATGAGCTGGTAGATTTGCTGATGGCTCCTGCAAAAGATGTGGGTGCAGCAGCCGTGTTTATCGCTTTTACGGGCTACTCACAGGGTCCGCTGCCAGAAGATTTGCTGGAGCAATTGCCGTGTCCTGCCTTGATTTTATGGGGCGATGCTGATCCGTGGGAGCCGATCGCCCTTGGCAAAGCCTTTGCTGACTATCCTCAGGTGCAGCAGTTTATTCCCCTCGAAGGGGTTGGTCATTGCCCTCAAGATGAAGCACCCGAATTGGTGAACCCGCTTCTACAGGCATGGATTGAGGCAAGATCGCACAGCGATTGAACTTGTACCTGGTTGCTAAGCGCCAGACGGAATTTTACATCGAAAAGATTTAATCGTGAGAGCCTTTTGCGGCACTACTGACCCATAGCGAGACGCTCTTTTAACAAGCCCTATGAGATAATCCGGTTTTTAGAGGAATACTCATGGCTGCGACTTATATTCAAAATGAAACTGAGTTTGATGGGTTGCTGCAAACTGAGACGCTATTTGTTGTAGACTGCACGGCTGCGTGGTGTGGACCTTGCAAACTGGTTGCGCCCTTGATGGATCAACTGTCAGAGGAGTATGGCGATCGCGCTAAAGTCTTTAAGTTAGACCTTGACAACAACAAGGCTGTTGCCACACGCTTTGGCATCCGTAGTATTCCTGCTGTCATGATCTTCAAGCAAGGAGAACTGGCAGAAACAGTCATCGGTGCCAAACCTTACGAAGCCTTTAGCAGTGCGCTCGCTAAACATTTAGCTTAGGAGCTGTGAAGAAGTAATGTCATGCTTTGTAGCGGTCAGCGATTAGCGATTAGCGGTCAGCGATTAGCGGTCAGCAGTCAGCGGTCAGCGGTCAGCAGTCAGCGGTCAGCGATTAGCGGTCAGCGGTTAGCGGTCAGCGGTTAGCGGTCAGCGATTAGCGGTCAGCAGTCAGCGGTCAGGACGAGAGAAAAGCTGATCGGTAAGCTGATGGCAACGAAGGAACGTATCATCAAGATGCGCTTTGACGTGTAGCTTTTTTACACTGTTTTCATTCCACCACTGACCTATGTCTGAAACGCCTACTACTTCTACAAATCGGAAGCCCAGCATCACTGAGCATACCCTTACGCTTGTCGATCGGCAGCTTCCTTACACCGCCTCAGCCGAGTGGCAAACCCTCTTTGATCAGCAGGACAAACCTGTCGCTGAAATGTTTCACGTTTCCTATCTTGTTCAGCCAGAAGGTGCCGCACAACGACCACTCACATTTGTTTTTAACGGTGGTCCCGGTGCCGCGTCTGCCTACTTACACATGGGAGCGCTGGGTCCTCAGCGCATTGCGTTTGGCACACAAGGTACGCTGCCCAAGCCGCCTGTCACGATCGTTGACAATGCCGAAAGCTGGTTGAGCTTTACAGATCTGGTGTTTATTGATCCGATCGGCACTGGTTTCAGCCGTAGTCTGCCACCAGACAAAGAGGCGCAGGATCAGGCTGGCGAGAAAGCCAAGTTAGATGCAGCAGACTCGCCGAAAGAGAATGAGTTTTGGGAAGTTGAGCGCGATTTGAAAGCGCTGGGGGAGTTTATTCAACGCTTTCTCTCGCGTCAAAAGCGCTGGCTGTCACCCATTTTTATTGCAGGAGAAAGCTACGGGGGCTTTCGAGTGGCTCGGTTAGCCCGTAAGCTTCAGCAGGACTTTGGTATTGGACTTTCGGGTGCTATTCTCATTTCGCCAGCGCTGGAGTTCAGTCTGTTGTATGGCAGCGATTATGACTTGACCGCCTGGGCAACCTTACTGCCATCGTTTGCAGCGTCGGCAGCGCATCACGATCGTGCTCAATGGGCAGGCAAACCAGGCGACTTAGCGGCTCATACAACGGCAGCAGAACAATTTGCCCTTAAAACCCTCATTCCGTTGTTGGTGATGGGTGATGGCTTACCAGTTGACGAGCGTCAAACAGCGTATCGACAGTTAGCAGACTTGATTGGCTTACCGCTAGCGGTGGTCGAACGACAAGCCGGACGGATTGGGATTGAGGTCTTTGCACGCGAATTGCTGCGCGACCAAGAGCGGATTGTAGGACTGTATGATGCCTCGATTACGGCGATCGATCCCTTTCCCGATCGCGTGGTGTATGAAGGCATTGATCCAACCCTGGATGGACTCGATCGGCTCTTTACAGGCGCAATCAATAGCCACCTGCGCGATACGTTAGGCGTTGAAACTGATTTGACCTACCAGCTTCTGAATCTAGAAACATTCAAAGCCTGGAAGTTTGACATCAAAGGTGAACTGCGGCAAGGCTTCATTGGAGCCGTAGATGATTTGCGCGTGGGCATGACGCTGAACCCTTACATGCAGGTGTACATCACGCACGGTCTGTTTGATCTGGTTACGCCCTACTTTGCCTCCAACCATCTCGCTACGCTGATGAAACTCAATGCTGAGATTCGTCCTAACCTGACGCTGAAGCATTTTCAAGGTGGACACATGTTCTACACCTGGGAAGTCTCGCGCCAGCAGTGGTTTGCTGAGATGCAAGGCTTTTATCAAACGGCGATCGCGTGATTTTCTGAAGCTGAGTTCTGTTTCTAGGTGGTGTATTCAGCGTTGATCTTGACGTAATCGTAGCTGAGGTCGCAGCCCCAGGCTGTACCAGAGCCGGAACCATCACCAACGCTGAGCGCGATCGCCACGGTATCGTCCTTCAAATAGGCTCCTAATGCAGCTTGCCTCAGGTAGTTGCTGGCAGCCGCGCGATCGAACGCTTGCGGTTGACCCTGCTGCATCATCAAAAACTCACCCAGCTTAATTTGCAGATGATCCTGGTTAAACAGCACACCCGCGCGTCCAGCCGCTCCAGCAATGCGTCCCCAGTTGGGATCACGACCGAAGATGGCAGACTTTACCAGGGATGATCCGGCGATCGTTCGTGCAATCTGACGCGCTTCGGCATCCGTACCTGTGCCAGAAACCTGGACTTCTAGCAAGCAGGTTGCGCCTTCACCATCGCGCGCGATCGCCTTTGCCAAATACATACAGACCTCTGTCAGCATCGCTTCTAGCTTATCTGCTTCGGCTCCTGCTTCTGTAATGGCAGGTGTGCGCGATTGTCCGTTTGCCAGCGCGATGAGTGAATCATTGGTACTGGTATCGCCATCGACCGTAATTTGGTTAAAGCTGCGGTCTGCGGCGCGACTGAGCATCTGCTGCCAGAGTGGAGGTGAGACAGCGGCATCGCAGGTCACAAACGCCAGCATCGTTGCCATATTGGGATGAATCATGCCCGATCCTTTAGCAATGCCGCCAATGCGAACAGGGCGATCGTCTAAAGTGGTTTCAAGCGCGATCGCCTTTGTCACCAAATCGGTCGTCGTAATTGCCTTGGCTGCACTGTCTGCACCATCCACTGAAACAGTAGCAACCAGTTGTGGCAAAGCGGCTTTCAATGCGTCTAGCTTAATGCGCTGCCCGATCACACCCGTTGAAGCAAGCAAGATCAACTCTGAGGGCATGTCTAGCGCCTGACTGAGTGCTTTAGCGCTTTCCAGAGCATCTTCCAAGCCTAGAGCGCCTGTAGCTGCATTTGCCTGTCCGGCGTTGCACAAAATCGCACGAGCGCTGGCTTTGTTCTGGAGACGCTCCCGGCAGTAGTCGACACACGCTGCTCTGACTTGACTGGTTGTAAAGACTCCAGCCGCGATCGCCTCCACGTCAGAGAGAATCAGCGCCAAATCAGGTAAGCCTGATGGTTTCAGCCCCGCTGCCATCCCCACTGCCCGATATCCTCTCGGAGCCGTAATGCTTCCAGGAATTTCCTGCCAATCTGTCATGCCTGCCTCCACTTACTCACTCCTGACAGCGGATTATATCAGGGGCGTGAACTCTTAACTGTTAACAGTTAGCAGACAGGGGAGGAAAGGCAGAGGGCAGAAGGCGCGCTTGCACTCGCTTGAGGACGCTCTTGAAAAAAGCTGTTTGCTGACCGCTGACCGCTGACCGCTGTTTGCTGACCGCTGACCGCTGACCGCTGTTTGCTGACCGCTGACCGCTGAC
>NZ_JCACKI010000026.1:0-25735 GCF_059505325.1 Tildeniella sp. | reverse complement strand
CGCTTTGCCTTCTCAGATGTAAGCCTCATAAAAAAAGGGGAAGACACCAAGGCATCTCCCCCTTATCATCAGGGTGCATCTACTACACACAGTATGCCATCAATGGGGTGGGGGGTGTCACCCCATATTTATGTTTTTTTAGCAAAGAATGAGCTTTGATTGCTTAAAGTCTCAACCGTTAAGCTGCTTAGCAAGGAGCTGGTTGGTGAGTTTGGGGTCTGCTCGACCCCCTGTTTGCTTCATCACTTGCCCCACAAAGAAGCCCAGCATCTTGGTTTTGCCGCTGCGATACATCTCTAGTTCTTTAGGATGGGCGGCGATGACTTCGGCGATCGCGGCTTCGATCGCGCCTGTATCAGAAATTTGGATCAAGCCCTTCCGTTCAACTAACGCTTTAGGTGAACCACCTTCTGCCAGCAGTGCGGGCAAGATGTCTTTGGCGATCTTGTTGCTGATCGTGCCGCTGTCGATGAGGCTAATGAGTTCAGCCAAGTCGGCAGGCTTGATGGACAAATCGGCAACGCTCAAACTGCTGTTGTTGTTTAAGTACGCGCTAATGTCACCCATGATCCAGTTTGCTGCCTGTTTGGGGTCGCCACCTGCCGTAACGGTTGCCTCAAAGTAGGCAGCGATCGACTGATCATCCGTCAACACTCGTGCATCGTAAACGGATAAGCCGAGTGCGCTTTCATACCGCTGGCGCTTTTGCTGCGGCAACTCTGGCAGCTCCGATCGCCACTGTTCTAGCTGCGTTGACGACACTTCAATCGGTCCCAAATCAGGCTCAGGGAAGTAGCGGTAATCGCTGGAACCTTCCTTCAGCCGCATACTAATGGTACGCTGAGCGCCTTCTTCCCAGAGTCGCGTTTCTTGCAGAATGCGTTCGCCTGCTTCGATCGCCTCAATTTGCCGCTCAATCTCAAACTCGATCGCCTTTTGAATGGCGCTGAACGAGTTCATGTTCTTAATCTCAACCTTGGTGCCAAACTCGGCACGACCAACTGGACGCACGGAAATGTTCACATCGCAACGCAGTGAACCTTCCTGCATGTTGCCATCGCTCACGCCCAGATACCGCACGATGCGCCGTAGCTCCTGAGCATATTCGGCGGCTTCTTTCCCACTGCGAATATCTGGCTCAGACACGATTTCGATGAGCGGTACACCAGCACGGTTGTAGTCCACCAGTGAGTAGGTTGAGCCAGAAAGCCGATCGCTGCCACCATGCACCAATTTTCCCGCGTCTTCTTCCATGTGCAGTCGTGTCACACCGATACGCTTGCGGGTTGCCGTGCCCGTTTCCTTGTCGTATAGCTCAATTTCTAACCAACCGTGTTCCGCGATCGGCAAGTCGTACTGCGAGATCTGATAGTTTTTGGGCAAGTCAGGGTAGAAATACTGCTTGCGATCGAACTTGCTGTAGGGCGCAATCTGACAGTTCAGCGCCAGCCCTGCCTTCACGGCATACTCCAGCACTTTCTGGTTGAGCACTGGCAGCACCCCAGGTAACCCCAAACACACTGGATCAATGTGAGTGTTGGGCGTGGCACCAAAGGCAGTGGAGCTATTGGAGAAAATCTTTGTTTGGGTGCTGAGTTGGCAGTGTGTTTCTAAACCAATGACAGCTTCATACTGAGTTTTCACCGGGGCGGCAGTAGTCATAGACCTTTTCAAATTGCGACTGGGTAACAGTTAGCTCGATCTCATTAGTTCTATCTCATTAGCTTTATCTTAGCGGTTGCGGGAGACAGCATAGTACACTCTCTTTGAGGGCAGGCGCTTCCGATGCTGGTTTGTCCTTTAAGATTTTGTAAAGACCCGCTGAGGAGCCGTTATGCAGAGTCAGATCACGAATGATACACAGATCACAATTTACTACCTGAATGGTCAAACAGAAACTTATACCTTTTCTCAGTTAGCCGATCCAGCCGCGTTAGAGCAAGAAGTGCAGCAGGAGATTCGACGTATCCTTGATAAAGATTGGTGGTTTTTCCATCTGGCAGATCAAACTGTCTGCGTGAACCGAGCCAATGTGTCAAAAATTGAGTTAAAGCCTGCGATCGCCCAAATTCACGGTGAAGGAGTGTTTGCGAATGCTCAGCGCGTGACGGCTCTTAACCGCGCCCATACCTAGAAGGCAGAGGGCAGAGGGCAGAAGGCAGAAGGTAAAAGCAACTCATCACTGCACAGAGCCGTGCTTACATCTAAGGATCGTGGATTTAATCAAACCTGAGAGACCTATGGAAACTGTTCAGCCATCAGTGAGCCTGCTTCGCGCCCAGTCGTACGATCGCATCCAACTCCGTCAAGCGTTGGAGGCTTTATTAGAGCCATTCGGCGGTATGGCAGCCTTTGTGAAACCGGGCGATCGCGTTCTCCTCAAGCCTAATTTGTTGACAGGTGGTCGTCCTGGTAAGGAGTGCGTTACGCGTCCAGAGATGGTTTACTGTGTGGCGCAGATGGTGCAAGAGGCAGGAGGCAAGCCTTTCTTGGGTGATGGTCCAGCGTTTGGGAGCGCGAAGGGTGTTGCCAAAGCGAATGGCTATTTACCGCTGACAGAGGCACTCAATTTGCCGATCGTGGAGTTTCACGGCAAACGCTACGAGACAGTGAGCGCCGAATTTAACCACCTGCTGCTGAGCAAAGAGGCGATCGAGGCAGACGTGGTGATCAACTTACCGAAAGTTAAGTCACACATGCAGTTGACGCTCACGATGGGTGTGAAAAATCTCTTTGGGTGTGTTCCCGGCAAGATGAAAGCCTGGTGGCACATGGAAGCGGGTAAAGACAGGGATCGCTTTGGTGCAATGCTGGTAGAAACCGCACGGGCGATCGACCCAGACCTGACCATTCTGGATGGTATTATCGGTCACGAAGGGAATGGACCCAGCGGTGGCGAACCCCGTCGGCTCAATTTATTGGCTGCTTCGAGGGATGTATTTGCGCTCGATCGTGCACTGGTAGAGATTCTCAATGTCGATCCGGTGACTGTGCCTACGGTTGTTGCCGCTCAACGTCTGGAGCTATGTTCCACCGTAGAGGCGATTCACTTTCCATTGCTGCATCCTCAAACGTTACAGGTAACCGATTGGCAACTGCCCGACCACCTGATGCCGATCGACTTTGGGCTACCGCGCGTCCTCAAATCCACCTTTCGACATCTTTACATCCGTTTGATTAAAGAACCCATGCAGGCTTACGCAGGACGCTGAGCGCACTGTTAGTACCATCGGCTAAGCATGATCAACACCTTGTTTGGGCAGTAGGAGCCAGCAGCCAGGAAAAAAGCTGCCTTCTGCCTCCTGCCTTCTGCCTCCATCCCCAACCCGTCTACTTAGAGTCGTAAACGAACTGATCTTAAATGAGTCACATGTCAAGTTATGGATCGGATGATGAAGCGATGTGTAACTCTTGTGTTGTCTTATGTGATCCCGCTGTCAGTTCCGGTCAGTTCGCTATGGTGAGCGTAGACAGGAGTATCTAGAAGACCCGACGCTAGAGCAACAATGCGGCTTTGAAGCTTCTGGATCACTCAGTCCTAGCCCGTATCTGGAAAAGTTGTATGTCCCCATCCATGCTGCGTCAACTTTGGTTCATAGTGGAAACGAGCCAGTCCCAAATGCTGCTTAATCTCGACGACACTGGCTTGGTGCAATGGCTGCTGAAGCAGCTTAAAACGCAACGATCGCTCGATCGCGATGAAGCCGATGCCTACAGCCACTACATTCATTCTCGCCTCCCCTTGATTCGCGATGTCGCCAGCAGCCGCACTGTGATGTCTTCATAACTCCACAAGAAGGAGAGAACCAAGCCGCGATCGTCTCTCTACGCCAATGCCGAAGCGCCAAAATCGGGTGGAATGTCTTGCCAACGACCCTGCCCTACTGCCCGGATCGCTTCCTTCAAAGAAATGTCGCCTGTGTAAAGGGCACGACCCACGATCACCCCAGTCACGCCGGATGGCTCTAGCGCCAGCAAACTCAGCAAATCTGTCACCGAACTCACGCCACCAGAGGCGATGATTGGCACTGTAACGCCATCTGCCAGCACTCTTAATGCGTCCAGGTTCGGTCCTTGTAACGTGCCGTCGCGGTGAATATCCGTATAAATAATTGCTGCGATCCCAAAAGCTGCCATTTGTTGCGCCAGGTCGATCGCCGTTACCTGCGACATTTCTAGCCAGCCCCGTGTTGCTACCAGTCCGTTCCGGGCATCAATACCCACCACAATCTGACCCGGAAACTCCTGACAGAGTGCACGTACAAGCTCGGGCTGCTCTACCGCAACGGTGCCTAAAATGACGCGCTGAACGCCTAGCTCAAACAACGCCGCAGCACTGGCACGATCGCGCAAACCACCGCCCACCTGCACAGGTAGGTCAACGGCGCGGACGATCGCCTCGATCGCCGACAAATTAACGGGATGTCCAGCCTTCGCACCATCCAGATCGACCACATGTAACCGGGTTGCGCCTTGCTCTGCCCACTGACGCGCGACTGAAACCGGATTCTCGTCAAACGTCTCCGCCTGAGCATAATCGCCCTGATAGAGGCGTACACAGCGCCCCTCCAGCAGATCGATCGCCGGGATGACCTCCATTGCTATGCCCTCACGCGCCATGTAAACCACTTTTCATGCAAACCCATCGTACAGTACAGTACGACGCGGTGAATCGCATCAAGGCTGCTTTAATTGATATTGCTAACGAAAAAAACAGCTCAGAGTTAGGCTAAAATCCGAAAAAATCTTCTCAGGAGCTGTAAAGAAATAATGTTATGCCTTGTCGTGCTCAGGAGTTAAGAGAAAACTGATAGCTGAGCCAAAAGTGTATCGTTTTTTTGGCGCAAGCTCTGAGCCGATTCACTGGTTAGAACGCTCAAATTTAGTCACGTCATGAGGGTTGAAAATGGATGTCTGGGTTGATGAGTTTAAGCATGAGCAGCCACAAACAGTTCCTGGCTTTTTTGTGCGTAGTACAGCACCAATCAACATTGAGCAAGACGAATGCAAACCCGACGGTAATGTACCAACCGTTAGTGACATTGTTGAAAGCCTTTATCAAAACACAAAACTAAATACAAGCTATACGGGACTTGTCATTCAAATTCATGGCTACAACACAGGCATCGAAACCGTTGTTCAAAATGGCAAAGAGGTCGAGGGTAGAGACTATGTTTGCGAGGGCTGGCAGCGAACCTGGGAATATTTGAATCAATCCGATCAAGCCATCTACAGTAAGCGTCATAGTTTTGTTTACCTGGGGTATCGATGGCCCTCAGAAAGCGTTCCTTCTAGTTTTAAGAATGCAGGCAGAGCATTGCCTTTAACCTTAAAAGTTGTGCTTTGGGGAGGCTTGTTTCTGGCGGCGATCGGGCTGCTTTTACTCATGCTTTTTGCGTCACCCATTCTTGACGCTTTATCTGCAATCTTGATGATCTTGGGCATTGCGGTGTCGATGGTAGTCGTAACGTTATTTATCCTACGAATTATTGTTTACTTTCGAGACACCTATCGGGCAAATAATTTCGGTGTTCCTGACTTGGTGGAATTTATTCGGCAGCTTGACTTAGGTTTAGTCAAGCGTCACATGAATGAGTCGCTGTTTGAAACCGTGGCAAAAGAAGCGGGTGAAAGCCTAGACCTGGCTCCTGATTTATTGGCAAAAGCAGTTAGAAAAACTTGGGAAGCGATCGAGCATCAACCAGCTTTGTTCAACGCTTACGACGATGCAGCCTTTCGCTTATTGCTGCCTGCGCTGAAGCAGAATAGTCTCGCGCCTCTAGATGATGCTGTTTTTTTGAAGATCTATACTACTTTTGTCCTTGCTGAAAAACCAGCTTACAACACAGCAAATTTTGCCGCAGCAACAGCCTATTGGACGCAGAAAAAGCGTATCCGGTTGACCTTTATTGGTCACAGTATGGGAGGGTTTGTCACCACACAGGTGATTCGTATTCTTTCTGATGCATTTGATCCGGCTGCCATTGGCGACTCGCAAAGTCTAGAGAAACTGCCATCTTCTGATGTTGGGCGGGTCTTTGCATTAGGGCGCTTAATTTTGATTTCTCCTGATATTCCGCTATCAACCATTATTTCTGGTCGTACCAATGTTTTGCGATCGTCACTGAGGCGTTTTGAAGAGGCATACCTTTTTAGCAATGAAGGCGATTTAGCCTTGCGGTTAGCATCAACAACAGCAAACTATTTCTCGTTTCCAGCCAGCACTCGCACTCAGGGCTTTCGCTTAGGAAACGTAACCGTCAATTTAGATCCATCTAAACAGAGCCTGCATAGACAGAATGCTTACGGTATTGTCAACCTCCAGGAGTTGATGAACGATGCTTACCCGTCTCCACTCCTGGACTTTATTGGTGTGCAAACGCTCGATCGGGATACTCGCAGCATCGGACAGGAAGGGGACAAAAAGCGAGAAGCGCTGAAAAAACGAGGTGGCAAAGTGGATGAGGAATCTCTTGCTACAGCTAAAAAAGACCCTGAGTCGATCGCAGATTTGTTTACGTATCTCGACTGCACGGAGTATCGAGACGTAACTACTTATGCGAAGCGTGATCAGCAGGAAATCAATGTTTTAATCTGCGAAGGACAGCGATCGCCACTCAAATTCTTCGATTACACCACGCTGCTCAAAGCGTATGTTGATTTTTCAAATGATCCTGGTAAAGGCGTTGGGGTGGATGTGCATGGTGGCTACTTTTATGGTCGCCTGAGTAACCTGCTGATCTACCGCTTAGCGTTTTTGGGCTTTCAAGGCTTACTTGATTCTTTAGTGTTCCAGCCACCGATCGAGCTTGCTGAAAATAGCGACATGCCTCTAGAGTTAAGGGCAAAGTTACAGCAGGCTCTACAACTACCGAATGAACAGCGGCGCATCATCGCAGTAGAGTGCCTGTCCTGGCTTTGCGAAAAACGGAAAATTCAGGTTGCGGCATCTCCAGAGCGTTACTACGTTGACGTACTTGGTTTTAGACGTGGCGAAACCAGGGCTCAAATTCTAACGCAAGCACAGGTTGACCCAGCACCGCCAGCGCCATAAACTGACTCACTAAAAATGAGACCCTCTGTAGGGACGTTGCACACATCAATGTAACGTCCCTACAGAACGCTGTGCCCACGATCGCTCATTCACCCTTCCGCTATCTGAGCCGAGTCTGAATGAGCGCCATAAGGTTTAAGACCCTTGCCTAAAGCCTCTCTTGCTAGATAGATTGCTGTCATGTTCTAAGCAAACTGACAGTGGTTGTATGAGCGATCGCGGCGATAAGTTAGTAAAACTTAATGAATTAGGTTAAGATTATTAATATATATGTCGCCAATCCATGCTCAAGTAATCATCACGAAAATTTAACCATGACTAAAAACGCTTTCCTGGCGGCTGTTTTCAAGCCCAACGTCACCCCCAATTTGCTGTCGCAATGGTCTTTGGCAATCCTTCGTGCCATTTTGGGCATCATGATCATCCACAACGGTTTGGACAAGATAGCCAATATCGAAAGTTTTGCTCAAGCGTATGTCGAGGTGATTGGCTTGCCCTTCCCAATTTTCTTCAGCTACGTAGCCGCCTTCACTGAAATCATCGGTGGTCCATTAGTAGCGCTTGGGCTATTCACTCGCCCTGCTGCCTTTGGCTTGTTTTCAACGATGTGCGTGGCAATCTATCACCATATTCTGGTTGCTGGCTTCAGCATCCCTTATCTGGAATTGTCTGCGGTCTATGCCTCTTGCTTCTTGTTCTTTACAGTCAACGGTGGCGGGCTATTTTCCACCGATGCGCTGATCATTAATTGGCTCGACGCAACTGCTTTGTCCACACAGGCGAAGCAACTCATGCGTTTGGAAAAAGCCTATGATGCAGTAGGTTCTGGTAAGAATGTGGGCGTTTGAGGTCGATCGAATCAATGCAGCAAGCGAGAACAGCATCCAAAGTTTGCACTTTTTTTAAGCCCTGGAGTTTCTCCAGGGCTTTGTCGTTTTCTGGATGCTGCAATAGCGCTTAGTGACCAATCATCCAGGGTCGTCCACCATTGTGTGTTTGCGCTTTGGGACGATCGGGTTCGCGATCGTTCGATCGATTCACTAGCTGTGGCTCGGCACTTTCCTTCTTCAACCGAAGGGATCCCGATAACAGTGCCGGTGCAGAAAAAAGGCGCTTAGTTGCTCCCTGACAGGTAGGGCAGCTAGCCGGATCGTTGCATTCTGCGATCGATCGCCATTGATCAAACACACCGCAATCGTCACATTTGAATTCGTAAAGAGGCATTTTCGTCAGTAGTTGTTGGTTATTGGTTGTTAGTTGTTAGATTAATCAGAAAAGTCAGGGTTGAGGACTACTCTCTCAAAGCAAATGGTCGTTAACGTCCATTTCTAAAAACCAACAACTAACAACTCTTCTTATACAGGCAGAATCGGCTTATCAAAGATGGCTGTTGGAATTGCCACCGTACAACATGCGTTGGGAATATCAACAATGCCGCTGACTCTGCCTTCCACCGGAGCACAACTGAGCAGAAGATATGCCTGTTCACCTGTGTAGCCGAATTTCTTCAGATATTCGATCGCGTTCAAGCACGCACGTCGATAAGCAATATGCACATCCATGTAGTACTGCTTACCTGTGAACTCATCCACTGAAATCCCTTCAAAGACCAGGTATTCCGAGAAACGAGGCTCAACCGGACCCGGTTTGAAGATGGGATTGACCATGCCATATTTCTCAACACCACCTTTGATGATGTCTACGTGCAAGTCAATAAAACCTGACATTTCGATCGCGCCACAGAACGAAATTTCACCATCCCCTTGAGAAAAGTGAATATCGCCCATCGATAATTTTGCACCTTCCACATACACCGGAAAGTAGATGCGGGTGCCTTTGGACAGGTTTTTGATGTCGCAGTTGCCGCCATGTTCACGAGGAGGGACGGTGCGTGCGCCTTCAGCCGCCACGCGATCGAACTCAGCCTTAGGCAATTGACCGAGAATAGCGTTAGTTGGATTCGGCAGTGCCGCTAGCACAGGCTTGTCACCCGAAAGACCAGCGCCATAGGTTCGCAAATCGGGAGCCGTATCGACCAATTCTTTTTCGCGCTTATTCCACTTTGCCAATAGTTCATGAGAGGGCGCGCAACCAATCAAACCGGGATGGATAATGCCTGCAAACTTCACGCCTGGAATGTGCCTGGAACTGGTGTAAATGCCCTGAAAATCCCAAATCGCTTTCGCTGGATCGGGATAATGATCGGTCAAAAAACCGCCACCGTTCTTCTTGTCGAAAATGCCTGTGAAGCCCCATTCGTCTCCCTGAAGCGCACCAATATCAACCAAATCGACGACCAAAATATCGCCAGGTTCTGCACCGTTGACGTGAATCGGTCCACTTAAAACGTGAACAACCGTTAAATCAACATCCCGAATATCATCTGGGCTGTCATCGTTTTTAATCTGACCGTCTGTCCAGTCTTTGCACTCAATCCGAAAGACATCACCAGGATTCACAGAGACAACGGCTGGAATATCCGGGTGCCAGCGATTGTGACCCGGCAACTCTTGCTGATCCATTGGCTTGGTCAAATCAACTTGAAATAATGTCTTTGGCATAAAACACTCCTACTCACTTAGTCGCGTCAGCGATAATCTTTACATCCAACCCCAAAAGCTACCTGAGATCGCAACTTTGGACTTTTTCCCATGGTGTCCAATACGAAAGCTCAACATAATCCAAACCGCAAACACTTCAAGCTGGAGTTAGCAACAATCCACCACAAGCGCCTCTGAATCAGCATTCAAAGGTTCAGATAACGTTTAGACTCTAGTGTCAATCCTTAGCGCAATCTGTAGCTTTCATTACATTTGACACGATCGCTAATGATTTGCAGTGTATTCGCTTATTTTGTACATATACGCTTGTAGAAGCCCTATAAAACGAGGCGAGAAGATCACGAAACGTCGTGTACGATCGCCTATGTCGCCTCAATGTAAAATCAACATAAGATGCTTGAGAAGCCAGAGTCGCTAGTTGTATTCAGAGTGCTAATTGTTTAAACTATGTAACAGCAAAGCTCAAGCCACCGATAACTATGAGGATACGCAAACGCTTGAATTTAGGTTCTTCTTCTATTAGACAAATGCGTCAAACAATAGCATTAAAGTTCTTGTTAACTTTGCTCGTTGCAGCTTGCTCCAGTGCACCAGCCTTTGCCTCTCAAGCCGTTTCACAAGCAACATCAACCACTCAATTCAAACGCTTTGCTGATTGGTGCCTGAAGAAATCGACGCTTTCTGCTTCTGCCAGACATACAGTCGATGTGCTGTTGAAGCGATCGCGCACACTCGATTGCTATCAATCAAGTGAGATTCTTGAAGATACAACGACTCTTGATCTTAGCGATAGTAAAGTTGTTGATCTCAGTCCGTTACAGCCATTAGTTAAACTCAATGAGCTTTATTTAGGTAATAATCAAATTATTGATCTGAAGCCCTTAAGTGCTCTGACCAATCTGAATCGACTTTATCTTAGTTACAATCGCATTTCCGATCTGGCTCCCCTCAAGCCCTTACGTAAGCTGAATGTTCTCTATCTAGGTAATAATCGTATTGCAAAGATCGATTCGCTACAATTTTTAGAAGATCTCGTTAGCCTTGATCTAGTTTCCAATCAAATCCTCAACATCAGCCCTTTAAAGTCTCTAGCAAAGTTGAATCGTTTAGATTTAAGCTTCAACCAGATTGCCGATATTAATCCGTTGCGATCGCTCACTAAGCTGACCGAGCTTTCACTTTCTGCCCAAAATATTGTTGATCTTACGCCACTCACGTCGTTGATTGCTCTGACGGCTCTCGACCTGAGCGGCAATAAGATTGCCGATCTTAGTGCCTTGAAGTCACTGAAGAATCTCACCAATCTAGCTTTGGGTGGCAATCAAATTGCCGATGTCAGTTCGCTCAGCAACCTGTCCAATCTCACAACGCTTTATTTAGGCGGCAATCGCATTGGTAATCTTAATCCTCTCAAGTCTCTTACCAATCTCAGCGTACTTTATTTGCAAAATAATCCTTTACCTGGTTCTACCTGCCCTATACAACCAGAGTCGATTTGTCGGTTTTAATGACATTTTTTCTAATCCCAATCGTTAACTTCTTAAGCTTTTTTATGACGATCGATACAGGCTGGCGCGGCAGTTTAAAGCTCGTTTATGCCAGTCATGAACAAGCGACTCGTGTTGCTTACGCTCAAGCTCGAGCGCCGCTTAAAATGCAACGATCGCTTTATCCAGAAGGTAAAGTAGTGTGTCATAACATTATTCTGCACACGGCAGGCGGCATTGTGGGCGGCGATCGCCTTGACCTCGACATCCAACTTCAACCATATGCAAACGCGCTGCTCACAACGGCTTCGGCAGGCAAAATCTATCGTACCAATGGGTTGAAAGCGAACCAAACCATTCACGTTGACGTAGCAACTGGAGCCTGTCTGGAGTGGTTGCCGCAGGAAACGATCGTGTTTGATCGGGCAATCTACCGTCAGAATATGCGGATTGAACTCGCTGCTGGTGCAACCTGGCTGGGTTGGGAAATGACCCGTTTTGGTCGCAGTGCTAGAGACGAAACCTTTCTACAGGGCGATTGGCGATCGCACACCGAAATTTGGCAGGAAGGTCGCCCCTTGTGGATCGATCGTCAGTGGCTTCCTGGCAGTGAGGCATCGTTTTATGGTCATCATGGCTTGGCAGGCTGTCCGGTAGTGGGTAGTTTTGCGTTTGTGGGACAAGCCGTTGATCCGACTCTGGTGGAGAAGGCGAGATCGCTCTGGACAGGAGCGGGGGAAAGCGGTGTGACTCGCTTGCAATCAGGCTTATTGTGTCGCTATCGAGGGCACTCGACCGCCGAAGTTCGTCGCTGGTTTGTTGAAGTTTGGCGGCTAATGCGCTTATCATTCTTGGGGCGCTCTGGCTGCGTACCCAGAGTTTGGGGAGTGTAATGGATGAGAATTGAACGATGCAACTAACACCACAAGAGAAAGATAAACTGCTGATTTTCACGGCTGCGCTATTAGCAGAACGGCGTAAAGATCGAGGACTAAAGCTCAATTATCCAGAGGCGATCGCCTATATTTCAGCCGCCATCTTAGAAGGGGCAAGAGATGGTCGTACAGTCTCCGAATTGATGAGTTATGGCACAACTTTACTAACACGCAGCGATGTCATGGAAGGCATTCCCGAAATGATTCACGACGTGCAGGTTGAAGCGACGTTTCCCGATGGCACAAAGTTAGTAACTGTACATGATCCTATTCGATAATTAGCTCGTTTAAATATCTTGAGGAGTGGCTATGATTCCAGGTGAACTAATTATTCCAGAAGGCGAGATTGAACTGAATGCAGGACGAGAAACGGTGTCGCTAGATGTGGCAAATACGGGCGATCGACCCATCCAGATCGGTTCTCACTTTCACTTTTATGAAGTTAATTCAGCGCTGAGGTTCGATCGCAATCAGGCTCGTGGAATGCGTCTAGATATTCCCGCAGGCACGGCGGTTCGCTTTGAACCAGGTGATGAAAAAAATGTGACGTTGGTGACGCTTGCAGGTAGCCGCGAAGTCTATGGGCTTAATAACAAAATTGATGGTGCCTTAGACAGCCAAAAATTAGACAGCAAAAAAAAGGATAAGGAAGGAAAAAAGAAGAATGAAGGGAAGAAGAAGTAGTAACGGATTCTAAATCCACTTCGATTAGGGAGGCGCTTAAATTGGAAGCCATATCGACTTTGGTAGACGAAATTCTACATGGAAAAGGCTATGTTTTAATCCCGAATGTGTTGAGTGTTGATCAAGCAGCAGAGGCTCGATCGCTCGTACTCAAGTTAGCTGATCTTGAACGGCAAACGGGTAAATTGTTCGTTCATGAGCAGAAAGAGCGTTTGTACGGCTTGGTTTACAAAGGCGAAATCTTTGAGCAGATGGTGCAGCATCCTGTAATTCTGCCTTTCCTGGAAGCTGTTCTGGGCGACGATATGCTTCTGGGTGATTTCTCAGCGCATATCCTTGCCCCTGGTGCTGCCAGCATGGGAACCCACGTCGATTATCCCTATTGGGCAATGAAGCCGCCGTTTCCTGCCAAGCCAGTCATGATGCTTCAAACAATTTGGATGCTGGAAGACTTTACCGAAACGAATGGAGCAACATTGATCGCGCCTGGTACACAAACAAGCTGTTTACCACCAGACCTTATCCAATTTGCTGAAACGGCTGAAAAGATTATAGGAAAAGCAGGTTCGATCGTCATTTCTCACGGACTTTGTTGGCACGATACAGCACCAAATTTAACATCGGAACCGAGAGTTTCCATTCTGGGAAATTACAATCCTAAGTTTATTCATCCCATTCAAGATCCCATGCGGGATGTGCAGCAAGCCGTGATCGATCGCGCAACCCCCAAACTTAAGCAACTTCTTGGGTTAGAGTTTCAAACATCTTTGTTTAATAATGTCAAACGCATTCGTACACAAGGCTGGGATTGAAAAAATGAACGAGTTGATCGATCAGGAGTAGAAACAATGACAGATACAAAGAATGTGCTAGGAGAAAAACTTGAGCTTTGCTGCAATGTTCCCGTGACAGGTTTCTTCCGTAACGGCGTATGCGAAACAGGTCCGCAAGATCTCGGCACTCATGTCGTTTGTGCTCAAGTCACCGAAGAATTTTTGACCTTTACAAAAGCCAGAGGCAATAACTTGAGTACGCCCGTACCGTCATCCAATTTTCCTGGGTTGAAGCCTGGTAATAAATGGTGTTTATGTGTCTCACGTTGGAAAGAAGCGTTGGATGCAGGCGTGGCACCACCGATCGACCTCTCAGCCACCCACGAAGCAACCCTCAAGGTTGTACCGCTGGAAGTATTGCAGGAACACGCGTTAGATACTTAGCAGGCGACGCTCAAATTGGTTCATTGATGTTGTTAATTCAACCGAGCTAACCTGATAATGTTTAGACCAATCTTAAGTAGAGTAGCTGTATTTTCACTCCTGTCTTTAGTGATTTTAGCTAGCTTTAAAGAAGTACTAGCAGCAGAAACTCCTCGCGTATCACGCTCTGCACGTGAGCAACTTGATCAGCTAGATTACTTTCAAGGAACATGGCATTGCAAGGGTAAACAAAACGAACTTCCCCCCTTTTCAAACGAGTTTAAATTTATCTGGAAAGTGGAACGGAGATTAAATGATTGGTGGTTCTTTGGTCAGGAAGATCCACCGACAAAAGATTCTGCTCAAACTGAAGCAAGAACTCAAGAGCTTTGGGGCTATGATGCAGGCTTGAAGCAATTTACACGCATTATCGCAACGATCGAAGGACGTTTGTTTAAACTTACGTCTTCTGGGTGGCAAGCAGGTAAACCTAACGAGATCGTCTGGGACGGCGATCGAACGAGTGAGTTTGACGGAAAACAGCGTTGGCGTAAAGTTGTGATCAAGAAAAGTGAGACTGAATTTGAAGTAACTAATGACATTTGGCTTGATTCAGAAGGACCAGCAGGCTGGCAACTGGAGAGCGTTGAACTTTGCCGAAAGCAAAAGGCATCTCGACCCGTAAATTGACTTTTAATTCCATATTCAAATTTTGTGAGGCATTCCAATGAGCTACAGGATGAACCGCCGCGCCGATGCGGAAACGTTTGATCCAACCGTAGGCGATCGCGTTTGTCTCATCGCTTCTGCTATCGCCCTCATACTGTCAGTTCTCCCTGCTCAGGCGGCTGAACCGCCCACTACTGCGTTGCCTAAGCCCGATCCTCAACTAGAGCAACTGCAATACTTTCAGGGCAAGTGGTCGTGTGCCGTCAAGCCTGTGAATGCCCTGGTCAATAGCCCCGCTGAATCGTTTACCTGGGAGATTAAGCGTACACTCAACAACTTCTGGTTTTTGGGGCAAGCGACAACGAAACAGGCTGTCGCCATTACACACGACACGATGGGGTACAACACCCTGACTAAACGCTTTGGGCGCACCATTTTGACGGGCGATGGTCAATTTATTAACCTGCTGTCAGAGGGCTGGGTCAGTGACAAGTGGGTTTGGGAAGGTAGCGTGGTGCGTGGCACCCAGAGAAGCGGTCTGCGAGAAACGATCGTGAAGAAGGGCGATCGCGTGTTTGAAGCCACGTATGAGCAAGCAGATCTGGTAAAAAAAGACTGGCAACCCGTGCTGAAGGAAACCTGTCGCAAAACAAGTTGAACGCCTTTGAGAGTCGCTCAATAGTTTAAAGCCGATTTTGTCGTAGATTTAACTCGCGAAACACGGACAGAGCGGTATTCTAATGAAGCTGAAGACCTGCGATCGCCCAATCATGCAGGGTTTCGACCGGGCAGAGAATTTGAGTGAGGAGTCACCATGAGCTACAGAATGAACCGCCGCGCCTATGCGGAAACGTTTGGTCCCACCGTGGGCGATCGCGTCCGGTTAGCCGATACCGATTTGATCATTGAAGTCGAAGCGGACTACACCACCTACGGCGATGAGGTCAAATTTGGCGGCGGTAAGGTCATTCGTGAAGGCATGGGACAGTCACCGATTACCAACGCCGATGGCGCGGTGGATACGGTCATTACCAACGCGCTCATTCTGGATTGGTGGGGCATCGTCAAAGCGGATATCGGGATTAAGGACGGCAAAATTCATGCGATCGGCAAAGCGGGCAATCCCCACATTCAAGACAATGTAACCATCATCATTGGTCCTGGTACAGAGGCGATCGCGGGCGAAGGGATGATTCTCACGGCTGGCGGCATCGATACCCACATTCACTTCATCTGTCCGCAACAAATTGAAGTGGCGATCGCCTCTGGTGTCACTACATTAGTCGGCGGTGGAACGGGTCCCGCTGCGGGAACCAGCGCAACAACCTGTACACCCGGTCCCTGGAACATTTACCGCATGCTCCAAGCGGCAGATGCGTTTCCCATCAACATTGGCTTTACGGGCAAGGGCAACAGCGCGAAGCCCGAAGGCTTGGTCGAGCAGGTTGAAGCAGGCGTAATCGGTCTGAAACTCCACGAAGATTGGGGCACCACACCCGCCGCGATCGACACCTGCCTGAGTGTTGCCGATGACTACGATGTGCAGGTCGCCATCCACACTGACACGTTGAACGAAGCGGGTTTCGTCGAGGACACGATCGCGGCGTTCAAAAATCGCGTCATCCACACCTATCACACCGAAGGCGCAGGCGGTGGACACGCTCCCGACATTATTAAAATCTGCGGCGAACTCAATGTGTTGCCATCCTCCACCAATCCCACCCGACCCTACACCCAAAACACACTCGACGAACACCTGGATATGCTGATGGTTTGCCATCACCTCGATCCCGCGATCGCCGAAGATGTGTCCTTTGCTGAGTCCCGCATTCGCCGCGAAACGATCGCTGCTGAAGATATCCTCCATGACCTCGGCGCGTTCAGTATGCTGTCGTCCGACTCGCAGGCAATGGGACGTATCGGTGAAGTCATCATCCGCACCTGGCAAACCGCTCACAAAATGAAGTTCGATCGTGGCTGGCTCGCTCCCCATACCGAAGGCACCGTCGAATCTCACAACCGCAACGACAACTTCCGCGCTAAGCGCTACATCGCCAAGTACACGATCAACCCAGCCATTACCCACGGCATTGCTAACCATGTGGGTTCGGTCGAAGTCGGTAAACTGGCTGACCTGTGCCTGTGGCGACCCGCCATGTTTGGCGTCAAGCCTGAAATGGTCATTAAAGGTGGACTCATTGGCTGGGCACAAATGGGCGATGCCAACGCCAGCATTCCCACCCCGCAACCGATCCATATGCGACCGATGTTTGCCAGCTTTGGGGGCGCGATCGCCGCTACCTCTCTCACCTTCGTCTCCAAAGCCGCTCTCAAGAAAGGCATTCCCGACCAACTCGGCTTACAAAAGAAAGCTGTTGCAGTCTCCGGCATCCGCAAGCTCACCAAAAAAGACCTGAAGCTCAACGATGCCACACCCAAAATGGAAGTCGATCCCGAAACCTACGAAGTCCGCGCTGACGGGCAACTCCTCACCTGCGAACCCGCCACCGTCCTCCCAATGGCACAACGCTACTTCTTGTTTTAGCGCATCAAAAAGCAGTGTTACATTGAGCTTATGCCGTTTGAGTGGGACAAAACCAAAGCTCAAGTTAATCTCGAAAAACACGGAGTTTCCTTTGCAGAAGCAGAAACCGTCTTCGATGATTCACTTGCTGTCATTTTTGATGATGAGTGGCATTCAATCGGAGAAAAACGGGAAATCATTATCGGACACGATCGCGCTCAACGGCTCTTGCTTGTTTGTTTCACCGAAAGAGCAGGGACGATTCGTATCATCAGCGCCCGTCTAACGACCTCAAAAGAGCGTAGAGACTATGAAGAGTACAGAAGCTTCTGAACCACAGCGGAATATAGACGATGACCTGCTCCCAGAATACGAGTTTGATTACCGCAAAGCTCGTCCTAACCGCTTTGTCACCCAAACGACTGAGTCTCCATTAACTGTAGAGTTAGCACCTGATGTCGCAGAAATGTTTCCCGATGCCGCAGCCGTGAATGAAGCGTTGCGTTTCTTGATCAGGATGACGAAAAATTCTAGCGCCCATTCGTGAGGGGTAAAGAAAGTCGATCGCGAAATCTACGAAGCCCACGCTGATGGGCAACTCCTTACCTGCGAACCCGCCACCGTCCTCCCAATGGCACAACGCTACTTTCTATTCTAACTTTTTGTAAAGTCTTTGAATTACGTAGTTTGGGGCTTTTTGTCTTCGTGGTACATAGTAGAAAAAACCGCAAAGCCTATTGGGAAGCCTATGTTGTCAAGTTTTTTCGTAAAAAGCTTGACCTTAGTACAAGCTTTTGTTAATCTTGTGGTATTAAGTAGAGTGACACCTTGTTGCTTGACGTGGATAGTACCTTTGCACTAAATTGTTTGAAACTGTTTAGTGGAGAGGTGACTAGTATATGGAAGCGCAGCCGCGAGAAATTCGACGTTACAAGACGGTTGACGGCAAGGTTCCTTTTGATGAGTGATTGGAGTCGCTGCGAGATGGCGAAGCCAGAGCCAAAATCAAAGTTAGAATCAGGCGAGTTGAAGAGTTTGGACACTTAGGGGACTGGAAACGTCTCACAAACTCAGAAATTTGCGAGTTGAGGTTTAAGGGTAATCGCTTTGGCTACATCCGAGTCTATTATGGGGAAGATTCAGAAGGGCTGTGGCTTCTTGGAGGCGGACATAAAGACACTCAGACACGAGATATTTTGAAAGCTGAACAGTACTGGGCAGATCATGGAAAACGTAAAAATACCAGTCAGTGATAGTTATCACGATTATTTAATCAAATCGCTTCAAGATCCAGAGGAAGCTGCTGCCTATCTCGAAGCAATTTTAGAAGAGGAAGATCCAGAGCCTGAGCTTCTGAAAGTCGCGCTGCTTGATGTCGCAGAAGCACTTGGTACTGATGACGCTTCCGAGAAACGTAAATTTTACAGCAAGAAACTTGATGAGATTCTGTCTCAGTCTGGAAGCCAGGAAGTTTATGGTTTAGTGAACTGGCTCGATAGTCTAGGGCTGAAGCTGACTGTGGCTGTTGCAGAGGACGATCGCGAATAGACTGTAAAGAACGTGAAAGCGCCGACCAGTGACAGTTACCACGACTACCTCATTTCTCGCCTTAGAGATCCGAGCTACGCAGCGCTCTATTTAGAAACCCATTTTGAAGAAGAGGAAGATCCAGATCCTGGCTTGCTTAAGTTGGCTCTCAACGATGTGCTTGAAGCGTTGAGCCGATCGAACTTATCACCTGAACAAGCTGAACTTCACGCTCAGAAACTAGAAAAACTTCTGTCTCAGCAGGGAAGTGATGTGATTTATGGGCTGTCTCAATGGCTCAGCGAGTTGGGGCTGGAGCTGACTGTGGCTGTTGCAGAGCAACAACACGAATAGATGAAACGTCGCTACAGCATCTTAATTCAGTGGTCTGATGAGGATCAAAAGTATATTGTGAGCTTGCCTGAGTTTGGTCCTTACGCGCATACACACGGCGATACCTACGAAGAGGCGGTTAAAAACGCGCAGGAAGTCCTTGAGCTTTTAATTGAAAATTACAAAGAGCAAAACCGTTCTTTGCCGCAACCAGCGACATTGAGGCAAGCATAGGGTACTAAATCTAGATGCTGAAATCGCTATTCCTCTTTGCTTTCGTCTTTTTGAATTAAATCGCCTAAATAAAGCTTGATGAAAGCTTTGGCTGCGATCGGGTCGAGATTTTGCAACGCCTTGACGATCTCTGCAACCGTCTCTGCGTTGGGATCTACTTTTTCGTGAAACCAGTGATAGACGACCGATCGACGGACTCCTAGCGCGATCGCCAGCCGATTTTGACTGATGCTGTAGGTTTCTAGTGTTTGCTTGAGGGCTTTACCTGCTCTTCCCATGCCCTCGATCCTGTCAGAGGATTATGAGCGAGTAAATGACTATATTTGTATAGCCATGTCGTACAATGAAATGACTATATTTATATAGCCACTCTTGGTAAAGCTTAAGCCAGTGCGTTCCCTGGAAAGTCCTGCACTGGCTTTTGCTCCAATTCGCATGGAGACAATTTATTATGACGTACGGCGATCGCCTTAAGCGATGGGCTGTGGTTCGCCTGCTTGCCACTATGCAGCGGGTGACGGTGGCTCGGTTTGTTAAAGAATCGGATGCGGACGGGTTTGTTCAAGCGCTCCGTCGTCTAGAGCCACACGCCAAATTGATCGTGGTGTTTGATGTGGGGGAGCAGAAGCGGGAGGGCGATTGCTATTAATTAGTTGCTGAGCGCTAGGCGATCGCTCCTCTCCAAACTAACAACTAACAGCTAACAACCAACAACTTTCTTACCCTCGACAAACGGGCAGCGTAAAGTGAAAGCAACTGCCGTTATTGGGTGTTGAGTCTACCCAGATTTGACCATAGTGCGCTCGAATAATGCGCTGACAGAGCGATAGTCCGATGCCGTAACCATCTTTTGCCTCATCCCGTTCAAGCCGGAAGTGATCTTCAAAAATGCGATCGCGGTTTTCTTCAGGAATGCCGGGACCGTTATCGCACACGCTAACCTGCACTTTTTGAGTCGTGCGGTGAAGGATAGAGACAGCAATGGAACCGCCAGTAGGTGTATATTTAGCGGCATTGTCAAGCAAGTTTACGAGAACCTGCCGTACGCGTTCGCTATCAGCATAAACGCTTGGCAGATCGGAAGGAATATCCTGCGTTACTCGCTGCATTTTTGCCTTGAAGCGATCTTGAAGATGCGCCATCACTTCAGTGCACAGGCTTCCCAGATTCAGCTTCTGCGGGACGATCCTCAGTTCTCCACTGGTACCCCGTGCTGCCTGCAAAATATCGGTGATCATGTGGTCAATCGCGCGTGTCTGGGTGCGAGCGTGCTTCAGCAACTGTGCTGTGAGGGCAGGTGTCAGACGTGAAGACCAGCCTTCCGCCACGCTATGCCCCATTTCTAGGGTTTCCATCGCAATTGATGCGGCTGTGAGAGGATTTCGCAAGTCGTGCGCCAGCATGGAGATAATCTCATCCTTAAAGCGAAGCTGATGCTCCAGTTCGGCGTTTTCTTGCTTCAGTCGGAACACTTCGTCCGTTAGCTGAATCAGTTCTGCTGAACGAGCGATCGTTCCTAAAGCACTAGGTAGAGCATTTACAGGTGCGCCCATAACAACAGTGGAGTCAGAGGCATCAGTCAATGCTACGGCTGTACTTTCTGCGATCGTCGATGCGGCGAGGAGGTCGATGTCTTCGCTCAACGCCTGCTGATGGCTGGCATTGACTAAATAAGTTTCGACAGAGCGTTGCCAGTAGTTCCACCAGTGCTGAAGCTGAGCAACGAGGTCACTACCTGCCAGCATTTGCCGTGGTTCGGGATGGAGCTTAATCAGAGCGGGTGTTGCGACTAAGCGAAAGTGTTCAGCTAAGTAGGGCTGCTCACTAACATCGATCACTTCTAAATCAAAGGCATAGCCTACTCTCAAATTTTTGAGCGCATCACGAACTTGCCGAATGCGTTCTCTCGAACTCGGTCGCCTATCGATAAACAGCAATAGCTGTAGCGGCATTTCGTTATTAGTCTGCTTTTCCGAAACTGCCTGCATGCGATCGCTTTCCAGCACTTTAAACGTCCAGCACTTCAAAGAAAAAAGTCACGATCGCTCCTGGCTAGAACAACTTGGTGAACATTAAGAGATTTGCTTGAATTGACGCTTCTCTCTACTCTATAGAGTACTCTTTCGCGCTTGGTTTTGGATAGGCAAGCGATGCATTCATCGTTCATTGATAGCCACGTGTTGAGTCCGAGGTTGCTAGGGACGATCGATCAACCATGCACACCGCTAACGTTTCTCTTCTCTCTCATCACTCAGACCAATTGTCTTGAGCAATGTTAGCGATCGTCCGATACTTTACACAAAACAGCCGTGTCTACTGAGCTACTCTAGGAGGATGGCTGGGTAAAGTTAATACAAGTTAATTGTCGAGACGATCGCTGATGAAGATTCTGGTGCTGGCTTGGGAATTTCCGCCCCGCATTGTGGGTGGAATTGCTCGACACGTAGCAGAGCTTTACCCTGAGGTGGCGAAACAGGGGCATGAAGTTCATCTGATCACGGTGGAGTTTGGGCAGGCTCCTGGCTATGAAGTGGTGGATGGGGTGCATGTGCATCGAGTTGGCGTAGGGTCTAGTGCTAACTTCTTTCACTGGATCGTCAACATGAACGAAAGCTTTGGGCAGCATGGCGGTAAGCTATTGCTGGAAGACGGTCCCTTTGATTTAATCCATGCCCATGATTGGCTGGTTAGCGATGCGGCGATCGCCCTCAAACACACCTTCAAAGTGCCTCTGGTAGCAACGATTCATGCCACTGAATTTGGTCGCCACAACGGCATTTATACGGATGCCCAGCGCTACATATACGGTAAAGAGCATCAGTTGGCACACAACGCCTGGCGCATTATCGTTTGTACCAACTACATGCGGCTAGAAGTAGAGCGCACGCTGGCAGCACCCTGGAACAAAATCGATGTGGTCTACAATGGCATCCGACCAGAGAAAAAGCAGCGCGATCCAGAGTTTGACTACTGGGCATTTCGCCGTCGCTTTGCGGCTGACGATGAACAAATCACTTACTACGTCGGTCGTATGACCTATGAGAAGGGCGTTTCAGTCTTGCTGGATGCTGCTCCAAAAGTGCTTCAGGCGATCGGTCATAGCGTTAAATTCGTGCTTGTTGGTGGTGGCAACACAGACCATCTCAAGCGCCAAGCATGGGAGTTAGGCATTTGGGACAAGTGCTATTTCACAGGCTTTATGTCTGACGCTGATCTGGATCGATTTCAAACGGTGGCAGACTGTGCGGTGTTTCCTAGCTTGTACGAACCGTTTGGCATTGTAGCGCTGGAGAGCTTTGCAGCGCGTGTGCCCGTCGTTGTTTCGGATACAGGCGGCTTGCCAGAAGTGGTACGCCATACCAAAACAGGCATTGTCACCTGGACAAACAGCACGGATTCTCTTGCCTGGGGCATCTTAGAAGTCTTACGGCATCCTAACTATGCTCAATGGTTGGTCGACAATGCCTACGCTGATTTGAAGCATCGCTTCGACTGGTTCAAACTGGCACTACAAACTGAAGCCGTTTATGGGCGCGTGTTGCATGAGCGATCGCACGTCAGTTGGGAGTAAACCCCGATCGCTGCATCAACGGCATAAAGATAACTTGGCAGCCGTCGTCCTTGGCGCTCAGATTAGCACCTTAACAGAGCCTTTACCTTGCGGGTGTTTCATAACGGCAGATCTAGGGTAGCATCTGTGAACTGCTTAGGCTTAGCTACGGTTTGTCCATTCATGATGCCACTCTGGGGTTGTGTCAAAGTACTTCAAGCGGCAGTTGTTTTGTTCTTCGGTTTAGCCAGAAAGTGATGTCGATTTTACACACGCAAGTTTGCAACGGCAGCGTTAGCCAGCAACCAGTCCACGCGCTGTTTAGGACAAGCGCTCTGGTAAGGGGGCGGCTTGCAGCAGCATGATTTTGTGATGAGCATACTGTCTGGTGCTGCCGCGATCGCGCTGGTTGCCCAGCCTGTTGGCGCGCTAACCCAGGTGACTGGGATTAGCCTCAACCCCACCGCCAGTGGGATTGATATTGTGTTGCAGCTACAGGCACAGGGCAAGACGGGGAGCGATCGCCCCCAAGTGTTTACCAGTGGTCAAGGCAATACCTGGGTTGCTAACATTACCAATGCTCAATTGAGTCCATCTGCAAAGCCGTATCGTCAGGATAACCCTGCCCCTGGCATTGCCACCATCAGCGTAGTTGCCTCCGGTGCCAATAGCATTCAGGTCACTGTTAATGGCAAGCCTGGTGCGCTCATGGGACAGGCACAACAGGAGGGCACAAAATTGACCCTCAGCCTGCTCTATACTGCTGCCAGTGGCAATGCCGCCGCTAGTAGCAGTGCTAGCACTAGCAGTTCGCGTGCATCAGCGCCATCATCCAGCGTCCCTCTTCCAGCTCAAGCGGGTACAGCCGTCACTCCGAGTCCTACACCGACTCCCGTCACCACACCCACAAATGCCTCTACACCTGCTGTTTCTCCCAGCCCTGTAACAACACCAGTCCCTCAGCCGTCTCCAACTACAGGTTCTCCCAGACCAAGCAATCCCTCAACTCCCTTACCCCTCAACTCCCCTGCCCTTCAGCCCCTCAACCCCTCAACCCCTCAGCCCACCCCTACGCCCTTCAATAGGATTACCTACACGGATCTCAACGTCCAGCCAACCACGATCGACCTGGGTACAACTGCCCGCATTGAGCGCGTGGTGTTGCGAGAAACGCCTGTCCGGGAGGCGCTTGCACTGTTGGCACGAGCTGCTGATTTGGGTATTGTCTATGCCGAAGATTTAGGGGTGTCACCGACCCCAGGAGCGCCCGCCCAGTCAGCGAGTTCAGTGATTGATTCCAACATTTCGCTCGATATTGAGAATGAACCGATCCAGGATGTGTTCAATTACATCCTGCGGGCGAAGGGGTTGAAGGCAAACCGGGTGGGTAGAACTATTTTTGTCGGTCTCAATCTACCTGCGACAGCGGGTAGTTATGTCACACGCACGCTACGACTGAATCAAATGCGGGCGACCCTGCCGCAGACTAACATCACAACGACTGCTGTGAGTGCCTCTAGCCTCACCAGCGGTGGTGGGCAAGGCGGTAGTACCACGACTAGCCAGGTGGGCAGAACCAGCGCCACAACTGAGAATATCCCTTATAAAGGGGCGCTGCAAGTGCTTGAAGAGCTGGGGGCAAACAACAGCGCCACAGCCAGAAGCCCTGTCTTTAGGGGTGTACAGGTGACAGCCGATGCACGCACTAATACACTGTCGATCGTCGGCACGCTTGAGCAAGTGCAGCTTGTAACTGATTATCTCAACAAGCTCGACACACGACGGAAGCAGGTTGCTGTTAATGTCAAAATTGTCGAAGTCGATCTGTCAAAAACGAGCAATATTGGCTCCAGCTTTTCCTTCGGCGTAGCTGGCAATTTTTTCAACGTGAACCAGGGGCGAGGGGGTGTCAACGTCGGACCGGTGAACCCGTCGTTAATTGATTCTAATAGCCTCACCAGTCCTTCGACGATCGCCAATCCCTTTGCAACCGTACAGCCACCGCTCAATACCAACGCTCAAGTAGTCGATGCTCAAGGCAACACTCTGGGCTTTCAGCCTGCCAGCCCGACGAACGCAAACCCGCTGGCGGCAGTTGTAACCAACCTGACCAGCGGCTCTACGGTCAGCACCAGCGGCAATGTGACGAGCGTAATCGGTCAGGCATTAACCTACGGACTCTCCCCGTTGTTTCAATTTCCAACGCAGTTTTTGCTGAATCTTCAGGCACAAGTCGTTTCTGGCAATGCCAAGATTCTGACTGACCCCACGTTGATTGTGCAGGAAGGCAACCAGTCACAGGTAAACCTGACCTCGCAAGTGTTTTCTGGCTTTACTGAGCAACGAGTGACGGAAGGCAACGTGACAACCACGCGCATTTTGCCCCAGCCGCCCGTTGATGTGGGTGTGATTCTCAATGTGCAGGTCGATCAGATTGACGATAACAATTTTGTGACGATCGCCGTCTCACCCGAAGTCAGCTCACTCGGGCAGCAGATTACCGATCCGTCGCGCAACAATCTGTTGATTCAGCAACTGGTCAATCGGCGGCGACTAGAAACAGGCAAAATTCGTTTACGCGATGGTCAAACGTTGATTTTAACAGGCATTATTCAGGAGCAAGACCGGGAAGTCATTACGAAAGTGCCAATTTTGGGTGATATTCCGCTGCTCAATTTGCTGTTTCGCAACCGCAGGCAGGAACGTTCACGCAATGAAGTGGTAGTGCTAGTAACGCCGCAAATCTTGGATGATTCCGATCGATCGCCCTACGGCTACAACTATCTCCCTGGTCCCGATCTGCAAAAATTCTTGCAACAGCGTAACCGATCGCAACCACAAAGCAACCCGTCGCCCCAGAGTAACCCTGCTTCAACTCCTCAAACTCCATCACCTCAAACTCCATCACCTCAAACTCCATCACCTCAAACTCCACCACCTCAAACTCCACCACCTCAAACTCCACCACCTCAAACTCCACC
>NZ_JCACKI010000025.1:0-72714 GCF_059505325.1 Tildeniella sp. | reverse complement strand
AGCGGTCAGCGGTCAGCGGTCAGCGGTCAGCGGTCAGCGGTCAGCGGTCAGCCGAGGCTTGCCTGTGTAGCCACAGTTTAGTGAAATGGTATAACGCCGATCGCGCATAGCCTAAACTATTAGGAAATGTTGAGGAGTTGAACATTACCGATGAACCCACTCGCTTCAGTGAATCATCTCAAGCCTGCTAAAGCCGTGAGTCTAGCGATCGCGACGCTGGCGATCGGCTTTCTTGCTGCATCCTGCCAGGAAGCCGCAGCCCCCCCTTCTGCCACATCTAGCGCCTCCCCTTCCAGTACACCAGCCGCCAGTGATGCCAAAAGTCTCAAGATCGGCACACTCCTTCCTGCCACTGGTGACTTAGCGTCTGTTGGGCAACCAATGCTGGCAGCAGTCCCACTACTGGTCGAAACGGTCAACCAGTGTGGCGGCGTTAATGGTGCTCCAGTCGCGCTGTTACCCAATACCGATGATCAAACCGATCCAACGGCAGGTGCTGACGGTATGACTAAGTTAGCCGAGGTCGATAAAGTCGCAGGCGTTGTCGGCTCATTTGGCAGTAGTGTTTCGGCGGCAGCAATTCCGATCGCCATTCGCAATAAAGTGATGCTGGTGTCTCCAGGCAGCACCAGCCCTGTGTTTACGGAACGTGGCAAAAAGGGAGAATTTCAGGGCTATTGGGCACGCACAGCCCCACCCGATACCTACCAGGCGCGGGCATTGGCAAAGTTAGCGTATGAAAAAGGGATTCGACGCGCTGCTACCGTCGTCATCAACAACGATTACGGCAGAGGCTTTGAGAAGGAATTTGTGCAGGCATTTAAGAAACTCGGCGGCACCATCACTAACGAAGCAAAGCCCGCCCGCTATGATCCTAAAGCCACTACGTTTGAAACCGAGGCACAAGCAGCCTTTAGCGGCAAGCCTCAGGGTGTTGCGGCTGTCGCGTATGCAGAAACGGGCGCTTTGTTGCTGAAAACTGCCTATCAGCAAGGGTTGAGCAAAGGTGTCCAGATCTTGCTCACCGATGGCTCCAAATCAGATCAATTTGCGTCTCAGGTTGGTAAGACCAGCGACGGTAAATTCATTTTACAGGGTGCCCTTGGTACGATTCCCGGTGCAGACGGCAAGGCATTGGATGCGCTTACAAAAGCGTGGCAAGAGAAGTTTAAGCAGTCACCTGCTGCCTATGCCCCTCAAGCGTGGGATGCTGCTGCCTTACTGGTGCTTGCTGCCCAGTCGGCTAAAGCAAACACGGGCGACGCAATCAAAAGCAAAATTCTAGAGGTGGCGAACGGTCCTGGTAAAGAGGTTAGTGATGTCTGCGAAGGCTTGAAGCTTCTGAGCCAGGGCGAGACGATTAACTACCAGGGAGCCAGCGGCAATGTCGACATTGACACGAGCGGCGATGTCTCTGGTGTTTATGATGTGTGGGAGGTGGAACCCGATGGCAAGCTCAAGACGGTGAGTAAGGTCAGTCCGACGATCAATTGAGCCTCTTGAAGTGAGTCGTCAAACGGCAGTAGTGAGTAGAGATCTGCTTACAAGCTACTGCCGTTCAATATGATCTAGAGCCATTGGCTGTGATGCACTGTCTAACGTGTCTATCGGTGATGGCTCCAGCCGATCGCCAAAGTCAAAGATGATTGAGTAGCGCATTGAAGTGATGGTCGATCGAGCTAAACGTTAATCTCAACGCTGAACGTCAACATGGGCATCCAGGCAATTTTGTGTGGCTATTATGGTCAGGGCAATGGAGGCGATGAGGCGCTGTTAGCATCGCTGCTGCAAATGTTGCCAGAGTCAGTGACACCACTCGTCCTGTCAGGAAACCCAGAGCAGACGCGCGATCGCTACCACGTAGACGCGATCGATCGGAAAAACCCTCTAGCCGTCCTGCAAGCTCTGCGCCAGTCTCAGGTGTTTATTTGGGGTGGTGGTAGTTTAATTCAAGATGTGACAAGTGCAGTGAGTCCTATTTACTACGCGGGCTTGATGGCACTGGCGCAGACAATGGGGCTGAAGACGATCGCCTGGGCACAGGGAGTGGGTCCACTGCAACGATCGTCCACAAAATGGATGGCAAAACAAACGTTTGCAGGCTGTGATGCCGTTAGTGTGCGCGATCGTGGCTCGGCTGCTATTCTCACCGACTGGGGCATTCCGTTTACCCTGGCTCCTGATCCCGTTTGGGCTTTAGAATCAACGCCCGTAGACGGTTTGTGGGATTTGCCCGCGCCCCGTGTAGCGGTCAACTTACGATCGCACCCGCAACTCACTCCAGACCGCTTGGCGACGTTGACTCAAGCGCTCATCACTTTTCAGAAAGCAACCCAAACCTGTCTCCTGCTGGTGCCGTTTCAAGCAGTGCAGGATCTGGCGATCGCCGAAGCCATTCAACCGCAACTTCCGGGTGTCAGTCACATTCTGCACTTAGACGATCCGCAGCAACTGAAAGGCGTGTTTCGTGGTGTGGAAATGGCGATCGCCATGCGCTTTCATGGGTTGATCATGGCAGCCGCTGAAGGTTGTCGCTGCTTTGCGCTCAGCTACGATCCTAAAGTCAGTTATCTGATGCAAGAACTGGACATACCCGGATGGTCACTGGCAGACATTCCCGACGACCCCAATGTGATCAGTCAAACCTGGCTGGAACTCTACGCCAATGGTGAAGCCCTCTCTACAGATCAGATGCAGTTTTTGCTCGATCGGGCGTTGATCCATCGTGAGGTGTTGTGGAAGGCGATCGGCAAAGGCTGAAGGCACAGGCAAAAAGCAGCGTAACAAGCGGTTGACCAAGCCATTCAATCCTTGTGGCATTGATTGCAAACATTCTACACCTGAGAAGCATACAGGCTCTTGAGGAAAAATCTGACGATCGGTGCTTTTAAGAATACCCGTGCCACGAACTTTAACCTGATGGCAGCCAGCCAGTGAGAAGTCTAAAGGATGTAACTTAGTGTGGGTGCCTTTGCACTCAAGCGCCATGCGTGTACCACAATTGCGGATGCAGGGCTTCAACATCCTCCCCTTAGCGGCACCGCCGTTACTCCCCACTTCTCACCCCATGAGCGTTACCTGGAATCGCCATCACATTCTGTCGTTAGCAGACTTTACCCCTGACGAATACGACACCGTACTGCAAACTGCCAATAGCTTTCGGGAGGTGCTATCACGACGCACCAAAAAAGTGCCGACGCTGCAAGGACAGGTGGTTGCCAACTTGTTTTTTGAATCGTCTACCCGTACACGCAGCAGCTTTGAGTTAGCCGCCAAGCGTCTTTCTGCCGATACCCTTAACTTTGCGCCTGGTACTTCGTCGTTGACCAAAGGCGAAACGATTCTCGACACGGCTAAAACCTACCTGGCAATGGGTACCGATCTCATGGTGATTCGTCACCGCGAAGCCGGGGTGCCACAGGCGATCGCCAATGAGATGGATCGCCTTGGCGTGAAAGTGGGTGTGCTCAATGCGGGTGACGGTCAGCACGAACACCCATCGCAAGCGCTGCTGGATCTCTTCACAATCACTACGCTCCTCGACCCGGATCATCCTCATCTCGCGCTGCTGAAAGACAAGAAGATTGCGATCGTCGGCGATATTCTCCATTCCCGCGTGGCACGCTCTAACCTTTGGAGCCTCACTGCCAGCGGTGCCGAAGTGCATCTGGCGGGACCGCCAACGTTGGTGCCACAGCTATTTGCAGACTATGTGACGGAAGATAAGTCTAAGGGATTAAGGCTAAAGGCTAAAAGTGAGCAACTCGATTCATCCGTTATCCGTTATCCTTCATCCTTGCAGCGAAAGCTGTTCCTCCACTGGTCACTCGAACCCGCTCTCCGCGATGCTGATTTTGTGATGACGTTGCGGCTACAGAAAGAGCGGATGACCAACCATTTGCTGCCGAGTTTGCGGGAGTACCATCAGCAGTTTGGCATCACGCGCGATCGTCTCAAGCTCTGCAAACCCGATGTCAAAGTACTGCATCCCGGTCCCGTCAATCGCGGGGTCGAAATTAGCTCAGACTTGATGGATGATCCCCAGTTCAGTCTCATTTCGCAGCAGGTTACTAGTGGTGTAGCGGTACGCATGGCACTGCTATATCTCATGGGCAGCAGTAAACTTTAAGACAGCCTCGTTTCTGAGGCAACCTGGTTCATTGGTGAATTGTCTTTAGCGGCTACTAATGGTTCGACATAGCCAAGCAATTGAGGTAAATTTTCGTTGATGACGGTTCAAACTTCATCGAGGTCAACTTCATCATAGTCATGGGTAAGAACATCACGTATTCCTGCAATCTGCTTCCAGGGAATGGCTGGATGTTGTTCTCTGAAATCTAACGACAGTCTTTTGGTTGCTTCACCAATAATCGTGATACGACGCACAATAGCATCTTGCTTTTCAATATTTGCTGCTAAAGCGTCTGGGTTGACTCCTTCAACATACTGGAAGATCAGTTTGATTGCTTCTATGATGTCAACCAGAGCTTCTTGATCACGCAACATAGATAAGTTCTGCTGAATTCAGAATGTTGTTGCGTCGAATCCAGTTTCGGCTTTGCTCGATCGCTCTTCTGCTAACCAAATCAACCTGACGATGCAGGAGTGTTTGCAGTTCCTCTTGCATCACCATTTTTTCAAACAATCCTCGTTTTGATGTCGGTTGATAAGTAACTAACACGTCTACGTCGCTATTGGGGCAAAAGTCATCGCGGAGGATAGAACCAAAGAGCGCCAATTCGGCAACGTGCCACCGCTGACAAAAGGCAACCAATTGCGTATGGGATATACCCAGGCGATCGTAGAGCTTAGAACGGGAAGCTGGTAGGTTCATGATGCAGGTTGAGGGCGGCGATCAATCTCCAAGTTAATGATAAGCCACAGACTTGAGCTTTAACTCAATCGTCTCTATCGTTGGCATCTTTGCCCATGCGGTATTTGATGGTGTCGCGTTCTTCGCATCGCTTCCAGGTTCCTCATTGTCATTTAGCCGCCGCTTCACGTTCGCCAAATCGACCTTTAAGGACATAGCTCAGAAGACCACCATATTCTCTGGCAATAATGTTCAGGCGCTCTCGGTAGCCCAAGTCAGAGGGCACCGCATTCGGGTGAGCAATGACCTCAAACCCTAAACTTTGGAAGGTGAGGCGCGATCGCAGCATATGGGGCGAGTCTGTGACTAAAATGATGTGCTTGACGCTCTGAGGCAGCAATAAATCGGCTGTGAACTGGGCGTTTTCTTCAGTCGTCAGGGAACAATTTTCGCCGCTGATTGCATCGCTAGGAATACCCTTTTTTAGCAATTGGTACACAAGCCACTTCGCATCACCACGTCCACTCACAAAAATGCGTGGGGCGCGTTTTGCCTGCCAGAGTGCAAATGTTGCGTCAAGGCGATCGCTCATAAAGCGCCAGCCTCGACCCAGAACCACGATCGCGTCTGCCTGAGCACCCGAATCAGCCGGGATCTGGCTTGTCAGCGTCTGTGTTGCCAGAGCAAGCCCTGGTGGAGATGTAATCAAGAGGCAGGCTAAGGTCAGCGTAATCACGACTTGGGTACGCCGTCGATTCCAGCGGCACTGTCGGCACCATTGCTGGAGGCGCTGTCGCTGGGAGGGTTGACGCAGCATCCACACCAGCCAAACCACAGCCAAAACGAGCAGCGCCAGCAGTGTGAGGCGTACTGGTAGGGAAAGCGGCTGAGTCAGGCGCTTGGAAATTACCTGAGTGAACATCACCCAACGGCTCCGTAACCGGGGGCACGCATTAGAATCGAGCATTTGACTGCTGAGAGCAAGTATCGGCATCACATTGCAGGAGCAGCCGATCGATCAGACAATGTATCTAGAGGGACGATCGCGGTTGGGTTCAGATCGGCTTCTGACGGTTCACGGGGTAAAAAGCGTCCCCGCAGACCATAGCCAACGATGCCTAAATATTCTCGGAAAACCAGATAGGCTTTTTTCCTGGTATCTAAACGATTGGGCAGTGGGTTGGTGTGAGGTGTCACGTCAAACCCAAGGCTGCGAAAGGTCAGGAGCGATCGCAGCATATGCGGCGGGTCAGTCACTAGCAAAATGCGGTGTACATTCTTTGGCTGTAACAGGGCGGCAGTAAAGCGAGCGTTTTCTTCGGTTGTGCGCGAGCAGGGTTCGCCATCGATCGCGCCAGCAGGAATGCCCTTTTGTGCAAGCATGTCCGCAATCTCCTGGGCATCACCCGAACCACTGGCAAAGATCAGCGGTGCGCGTCGCGCGTCCCAAAGCTGAGCGGAAACGTCTACTCGCTCTGGTCTAAGCTCACCGCCTCGCCCCAAGACAACGATCGCGTCTGCCGTTGTACCCGCATCGGATGGCAGAAAAGCGACCAGGATGCGATTGCCGATTTTAAGCATCGGTGGCGAAAGCGTCAGCAAGTAAGCGCACAATAGCGTTGCGCCTAGTCCACTAATGCGCCGTCGCCACCGCAAGCGACGAAACAACAAAGGCAACAACGTGAGGCATATCAAGGGTGGGAGCACCAGTGCTGGCGTTGTGAGCCAGTCAAAAACCTGCCAGGAGAACGCTGTCCACGAGTTTATGAGCGGTTTTTGTATGCACAGTGATGGGTCTAGCATTGCTGTTACCTGATCAATTTCAGTTTGTACTCAACGATGGTCGTCAGTGCTTGCACCCAAAGGCGCTTTAAATCAAAGCGCCACATACTCAAAAAAAGGGAGCGAAAATTGCGAGGCACCCAATGCGATCGTTCTTACCTTAACCTCTTCAAGTTTTAACAAACGTTTGTTAAGGGAACATCCTACCCTTCACAGACAGCGCTCTGGCTCATTTACAGCTACACTTAGGACTATTAAAGTCTCGTTCCTTTGACGCTGATATGTCGCTGAGGCAACAGTTTTAAGCAGCTATCGACACCGCTTTATGCAAACTAAACCGTCTCACATTCTTTCTGACTCCAAGCACAGCGGCGACAGCTTAGCCATTACCTTTGCACCGCTGCTGCTATCAGAGGCGTATGCGCTGGCAGACGATCGTGCCAATGGCGCGATCGTCGTGATGAGTGGTACAGTACGCCATCAAACCGACGGCAAACCCGTAGTCGCGCTGGAATATCAGGCGTATGAGCCAATGGCGCTGCAAATCTTTCGCCAAATTGCAAACGACATTCATACCCGTTGGCTGGATGCCAATCGCGTTGTGATCCATCACCGTACAGGACGATTAGAGCTGGGTGAGATTAGTGTGCTGGTCGCAGTTGGTTGTCCGCATCGGGCAGAAGCATTTGAGGCGTGTCAGTATGCGATCGACACTCTCAAACACAACGCACCGATCTGGAAAAAAGAGCACTGGGCAGATGGTTCCAGCAGTTGGGTCAGTATTGGCGCTTGTGAACAGTCTGGAGAAGATTGCTGAGGCTCCAACGCACATCAATGTGAGGCAATCTTACCTTGCTCATTCACTCAGAGCAGGTGAACGAAGACAGTATGCCCAAACAGGGTTTTGATGTGGGGTAGGCTAACTCGCCCACTTTGCTGGTGCTTAAGCCAACGCCATTCAGTCATTCGTTAGGGTTCAATCTGCTGTTCCTTGGCGTAATTGTTTATGCTTTGTACCAGCTACTGACTTTGTAAGAGTGCAGCCAATGTTAATTCCGAATGCAGAAAATGCAGTCGTTGATATTCGCAAACTGCGTGACTATTGCCTAAATCTAGAACACGACGACGGAAAGCACAAAGCTCGGCTTTTTTCATCAATTCTTGGGATGACGGCTGACAATGCTGAGGCATTGCGCCACATTTTGCTTGAACTCATTCAAACTCACGAAGCTCAGTTAGGGAGGCGGGATGCGTTCGGGCAACGTTACACGCTAGATTGCACGATTGAATGGCAAAATAGAAGTGCAACCCTTCGGAGTAGCTGGATTATTGAGCATGATTCGGAGGTTCCGAGATTAACAACCTGCTATCCTCTGTAGTGCCTGGAGGTGATAAGAGTGGCAAAGAATACAGTCAAATTGCTAGATGTTGTCGCCTTAACTGTTGACCTTCCTGAATACAACCTGTGGCGTGGACAAGTTGGGACAGTGGTTGAACTGTTGGCTAACGGTGCAGCGTTTGAGGTTGAATTTAGCGATCGTGACGGACGCACTTATGAATCTGTTGGGTTGCGTCCAGAGCAAATCATGGTGCTGCATTTCGAGCCAGCATCACCTGATATGAAGCCTGAAATGGTCACAGCGTAAGCGGCACAACAACGCCCATGCACCCGACCGCCAAAAGTTGATCGGTTGAGATCGAGTTGAAGAAGCCTTTTCTCTATCCGATCAAGTGGTGGTGATGACGCACGGTCGCGTGGATCAGATTGCCACACCAGACGAACTCTTTAACAAACCGGGTTCTCAGTTTGTTGCCAAGTTTATGGAGCGATCGCCCTTGCACTATCCAACCACTCCCTGTCTAGTTCGCCGCCGCTAACAGACGACGCTAGGCGGCTTGGCGATCGGCTTATTAGCTCTAGCAGTTCCCCAAACCCTCTTTTTTGGCGAGAAAGAAATTCAAACGATCGTCGAAACAGGCGCAAACTTAGGGCTGACCATGCTGCTGATCATTGGCTTTACTAAAATGCTGGCGATTAGCGTCACTCTACATTCTGGCTTTCGGGGTGGCTTCATCTTTCCGTTGTTTTACCTCGGTACAACGTTTGGCTACGCGATCGCACTTAGTGTCCCTGGCATTCATCCCACGATCGCAATGGTGTGTATGATGGCAGCCGTGAATGTCGCAATTACCAAAACGCCCATCAGCAGTACGGTGATTCTGAGCGTTTTGTCTGATACGGCAATGGTGCCAGTCATTTTGATTGCCAGCTTCACGAGCTTTTTGCTCACAACCCAGGTTTCGCTGATTGGCACACAGCGATCGCGCACCATCTTTCCCAACGAACCACGTTATCAAGCGGTGCCACAGGCGATCGTAGTAGAAGTGCCTGTAGAGGCGTAAAGGGTTGTTAAGCAATGTGAGTCATCAGCTATCAGCTATCAGCTATCAGCTATCAGCTATCAGCCAATCTCGTTCTCGTGTATCGTTCCTACACCCATACCCTAAGACCTAGCCCCTTTCTAACTCAGCCCTACTGCATTCAGCTAAGAATGACTACATGCTCACCCTGACCGCTGACCGCTGACCGCTGACCGCTGACCGCTGACCGCTGACCGCTAATAGCTAACCACTCCCTCTAACCCATCCCAGGAATAAAGCTGCTGCTGAGTCGTTTGAGCGCCTTGTTCGCAACGTCAGCGTAGCGTAACTCACCGCACAAAATCTGCCCAATCCGCTCGGTGGCAGAAGGTCGTTTAATCCCCACTTTGTAGCCAATATTGGGGATGCGGTAAAACACACCTGCTAACCGTTGTGCCCAAACCATGTCGGCTCCCCACTCGTTGTTGATGAGGTCGGTATAGCTTTGCAGTGCTTTGGCGTTGCCGCTTAGTGCTTCGTCGATCGCCCCTGCCGCTTTAACTCCAGTAAAAATTGCCGGACGAATGCCTTCAGCCGTGAAGGGATCGACGACACACGCAGCCTCCCCTGCCAGCAGTGCATTTTGCGTATGCAGCGTTTGATTCCCGTCCCACAAGCAGAGCGAGTGAGCGGTGAGTTGCCCCGCGTCCACATCCAGACCGGACTTTTGAGCGTACTCGGTCAGTTGGCTGTTCAGGTCGGTGGGATCGTTCCCCCGGAAGGTGGCAATACCGAGTGAATAGCCGTCAGTTTTGGGAAAGCGCCAGATGTAGCCGTTTTTGACCATACCAAATTCAAAGTAAGCCTTCTCTGAGTCAACTTGCGCTGGCACTTCCAGCACAGCCCCAGAACGCCGTTTGGGTTCTTTAAAGCCAAGCCATTTCGATGTGGGTCCTTTAGCACCATCAGCAGCAATAAGATAGCGTCCAGTCACAACACCCTTCGCAGTATTGACCTGCCAATGGTCACGCTTAAACTCAATGCCAGTCGCTTCCGTCTCATCTCGCAATTCAGCGCCCTGTGACTGCGCTTGCTGCACGAGAAAGTGATCAAACACGTCACGCCGAACCATCCACATGGGTTCAGCCGTTTTCAGCTTGGCATCGACGGGATCACCGAGCTTCCAGGTGTAGCAGATGTTCTCCAGCTTGCGATCGATTACAGGTGCAAAGTCAAAGTCAAACCACTGCGCGATCGCGGGAGACACACCACCACTACAGGGCTTATAGCGAGGCAATGCCTGCTTTTCTAGTAGTAAGACCGATCGTCCACGCTTTGCCAGATGGTAGGCGGCACTAGCGCCAGCAGGACCAGCTCCCACAATTATGCAGTCAAACATCATGCCATTTTCCTCATCAAGACTTCAGGTACTCACGCCAGCGTTTTAGCTGTTTCAGCGTGACACAACTTGAGATGAATGTCCCGTTCTACGTATTCGCCTCAATTATGCGATTCAACAGTTATACGGAGTGCAAAGCTCCGATAAGAATCTTAGGATGGAAGCATAAATCTTTCATGAAGCATTCCGCATCCACTTACCAGCTTTTAGCGGTTAGCGCTTAGCGCTTAGTTTTCAGCCGATTCTCATAACCTTGCAAAAGAATCAACTGAACGCGAGTGATCAGACGTGCACAAGTGAACCATCAACGGCTGAATGCTCATGTCCGCTGCAACCAATTTGGTGAGGCTAAACTTATGTTTTGGGAACTTTGTATTCGGTATCCAAACGGACAAGAACGCGCCTTGCGTTCTTACAGAAACCGTGAAGTCGCCCTTAAGCGCATTGATGCCATTTATTTGGACGGCTATCCAATGCACGTTGCCTATATTGTGCGTCCCGCGCAGGAGGTAGCGTTTAGCGGTCAGCTCTCAGCTTTCAGCGTTTAACGTAGATTTGGGTTCAGGAATGGTGGTTAGCCGTCAGTGGTTAAGCCTGTGTTGGTAAAGCAATGGCAAAGCCGATCGCTCATCCCTGACGTTCACAGTACTTACGTAGAAAAGAGTCTACAACCCTCGCAAAAAGGCAGCAAGGGGAACTATAGGTTTCAAGCTTCAAGTGCATCAGTTCGATTTCAGTAACATCATGCACAGCACCTCTTCTACAACCTTGCTAACAGCAACAGCCCCAACTTTGTTGCTGACCGCTGATAGCTGACCGCTGATAGCTGACCGCTGATAGCTAACTAAACAGTCATGATGTCTTTTTCTTTATCAGCAAGCACTTCCTCGATTTTGGTGACGTATTTGTCGGTGAGCTTTTGCACCTTATCTTGCAGGTCACGTGCTTCATCCTCAGCAAGATCACTGTTTTTCTCTTGCTTGCGAATGGAGTCAACTGCGTCGCGTCGAATGTTGCGAACAGAGACTTTGCCTTCTTCGGCATACTTTGCCGCTATTTTGACGAACTCTTTGCGCCGATCGCTGGTCAACGGTGGAATGTTTAAGCGAATGATGGAGCCATCATTATTGGGCGTGAGTCCCACATCAGACAGCGAAATCGCTCGTTCAATCAAGCTCAGGCTACCGCGATCGAACGGTTGCACTGTAATGGTGGATGAATCAGGGGTGTTGATGTTGGCGAGTGTTTTTAATGGCGTTGGCGCACCGTAGTACTCCACCTGTACGCGATCGAGAATCGACGCATTTGCTCGCCCTGTGCGAATGGTATTAAACGACCGTTGAGTCGCTTCTACCGCTTTCTGCATGTGCTCTTCAATGTCAGCTAACTTCACAAGAACCTCCGACAAGCGTACCAATTTGTTCTCCCGCCACGGCTCGACACACGTTTCCTTTGACGGAAAGGTCGAACACGATGATGGGTATATTGTTGTCCTTACATAAGGATATCGCAGTACTGTCCATCACCCGTAGATCGTGGGTAAGAATATGTCCATAGGTAAGGGTCTTGTAACGACGTGCATCAGGGTTAAGGCGCGGGTCAGAATCATACACGCCATCCACTTTGGTTGCTTTGAATAGCACATCGGCACTAATTTCTGCTGCTCGGAGCGCTGCGGTTGTGTCGGTTGTGAAGAACGGATTGCCCGAACCCGCACCAAAAATCACCACTCGTCCTTTTTCAAGGTGACGAATGGCGCGTCGTCGGATGTAGGGTTCAGCAACCTCCTGCATGGAAATCGCCGTTTGGACACGAGTGGGTACGCCAATCTGCTCCAACGCGTCTTGCAGCGTCATAGCATTCATGACAGTGGCAATCATGCCGATGTAGTCAGCCGTAGCACGATCCATGCCAGCAGCAGCGCCTTTGACTCCACGAAAAATGTTGCCCCCGCCGACGACGATCGCGACTTGTACGCCGCTGGCATTAACCTGTGAGACCTCTTGAGCAATGTCTTGTACAATGTTCGGATCGATTCCGTAGGAAAGCTCACCCATGAGGGCTTCACCGCTCAACTTCAGCACAACCCGCTGATACGTGACTCCCATGTAGTGCTATTTCTCTAACTTCAGGTTACTTTCAACCATAAAGATACTCCTTAGTGGAGATATTCGTCCACTTCGATCGGTGCTCAGGAAAGTAAACCAAATGAGAGTGATCCAGAAACCGGGTTTCTTCACAAGCGGCGGCTGAAACATCCGGGTAACATTTAAAACCCGGTTTCTCTTCACCTGCGTGGAAGACCAAATTGAATTGTGATCGTGGTAGATGCCTATAAGGGCAGTTTGCCGTTAAGTTACCAACCGAGCTGATTAGCTGCTCTAATACACCCGTCCCGATTAAGGTATTGTGGTCGCTTGGAGGTGCCACGTCTGATCAGGTGAAAGCTCTAAGAGCGATTGATGATAAGCGGTGAGGGTTGAGCGATGACCCACACTGAGAAAAGTGGTGCCGATCGCCTCCAAATGCTGATATAACCGCGCTTCGTTGGCAGTATCCAGAGCGCTAGTCGCTTCGTCGAGAATGGCGTACGTTGGCTTTTGTAGCAATAGTCGGGCAAAGGTCAACCGCTGCTGTTCACCCAACGACAGCACATCTGCCCAGTCGCGTTGAGCATCAAAGCCGCCAAAACGTTCATCCAGATCGGCTAAGTTCACTTGTGCCAAGATTTGCTTCAGGTGTTCATCTTCAACATCAATTTGAGTGTTGGGATAGAGAATTTGATCGCGCAGTGTGCCCAGCACCATGTAGGGACGTTGCGGTAAGAAGAGGATTTGGTCAGCCTCAGGGCGAACGATCGTGCCGCTGCCAGAAGCCCAAAGCCCTGCGATCGCCCGTAGCAAAGAACTTTTCCCGCAACCGCTGGCACCCATGACCAAAAGCCCCTGTCCAGTCGGCACTTCGATCGATAAATCTGTGACTAACGTGCGCTGATAGGCTGGGGTTTGCAAGGTGAGGTGCTCTAAGGCGAGGCGATCGGCGGTTACCGTTTGAATGATTGGCTTTTGAGTTGCATCAGTCTCCTCTGCGGGTGCTGACTGTTCAAGAAACTCAGCAAAGGTATACAAACGGTTGATGCCAGCCCCAAACGTCGTCAGTGCCTGGAAGCGAGCAACCACAACATTTAAAGAGAAAAAGACGCGGATGAACGCGCCCTGTGCCTCACTCACTTTGCCAACCTCCAACTCTCCTGCAAAAATTGCGGGAGCGACGACCAGGGCAGGCAGAATGAACGGAATAAACTCATAGGCATTCGTGAGTACATTGAGATTCAGTTCCCACAGCAGCAGCCGTTTGACATTATCAAAGACTTCGAGAAAGCGATGCTTGATCTGCGTTGCTTCTTGTTCTTCACCGTGATAGAACGCGATCGCCTCAGCGTTTTCCCGAATTCGCACCAGGCTAAACCGCAAGTCGGCTTCTTTTTTGAGTTGTTCAAAGTTGAGTCGCACCAGCGGTTTGCCAAAGACGACGGTGGTGACGAGCGTACCGACGATCGCGTACAGCACCAGAAAAAACACGAGGGGACGAGAAATGCCCCAAAGCACACCGCTAAAAGCAATCACTGCCAGCACTGACTCCACCAACACCAGTAAAAAGGACAGCGATTCCTGAGTGAAGCTACGAATGTCTTCTGCGATGCGCTGATCAGGATTGTCAATTTCGCCGTTTGAGGTACTGAGGTTGTAGTAAGCCCGATCGCCAAAATAGTTGTCTAGAAAGCGATTGGTAAGCCAGCGTCGCCATTGCAAGCTGAGGCGATCGCGCAGATAGCGGTAGCCCGCCAGCAAGGGCGCGTACAGCACGAGTACACCAATGAAAATCACCACTGTTTCCCAAAAGCGCGCTTCGTCTTTCGCAGAAAGGGCTGAGATCAAGACACCGCGCTTGGTGTTGAGCACGACACTCAGCCCAGTGTATGCCAGCAGGAAGAGCACTACACCCAGTAATAGCCCTCTTGCCTGCCATTTTTCCTCACTAAACCAGTAGGTTTTGGCGATCGCCCAAAACTGCCGGAAGACTTGTAAATTTAATCGATCCATCCGCTTGTGTTCCTTAGAATCCTCTCAGGGCTGTTAGTTAAGCTTAATGAGGATGGCGAAACTTTGTGCGATCGCCCGACAAGCTGCGCGATCGCGCCAAATTCTCCACTCCTTGCCCAATACGCCAGCCCTGGCGGTAAAATGAAGCCTGTGCAAAAGCTTTGGGAGCAATCAGCTTGCCGACACTTGGCGTTAACATCGATCACACTGCAACGGTACGGCAGGCACGGCGCACGGTAGAGCCTGATCCTGTCGCAGCGGCTGTTTTAGCAGAACTGGCGGGTGCTGATGGCATTACGGTGCATTTGCGCGAAGATCGCCGTCATATTCAAGATCGGGATGTGCGCTTGTTGCGAGAGACGGTGCGAACGCATCTGAATTTGGAGATGGCAGCGACCGATGAAATGGTGGCGATCGCCCTCGACATCAAACCTGATTACGTGACCCTCGTACCCGAAAAGCGCGAGGAAGTGACGACTGAAGGCGGGCTAGATGTAGCAGGACAGGCAGACCGCATGGCGCAAATCGTCACGACGTTGCAAGAGGCTGAGATACCTGTGAGTCTTTTTATTGACGCTGACCCCAAGCAGATTGAGGCTTCAGCAGCGATGCACGCTCAGTTTATTGAACTGCATACAGGGCAATATGCTGAAGCCAAAACGGAGGCACATCGAGCAAAAGAGCTGAAAATTCTGGCAGATGGGTGCGACCGGGCGATTGCCGCTGGGCTACGCGTGAATGCGGGACACGGACTCACGTACTGGAATGTGTACCCAATCGCCTGTTTACCTGGAATGGAAGAACTCAACATCGGTCACACCATTATCAGCCGCGCCATACTCGTCGGTTTAGAACGCGCCGTCCGCGAAATGAAACAGGCGATTCGAGGAGAGTGAAGGCAGAAGGCAGAAGGCTAAAGGCTAAAAAATCTGAGTTGCTTCCCCTGCTCCGTTGCTTCCTCTGCTCTCCCTTCTCCCTCTCATTCCAGTTTTCCTCATTCAAAACTCAAAACTCAAAATTACTCCTATGACCATGCAAACTTACTATTACGTCCTTGCTAGCCAACGCTTTCTGACGGAAGAAGAGCCGATCGATGAAGTGCTCAAAGAGCGCACGCGGAATTACCATGAGCAAGAAAAAGAGATTGACTTCTGGTTAGTGAATCAGCCTGCCTTTTTGGACTCGCCTGAACTGGCAGCGGTCAAGGCGCAGTGTCCTCAACCTGCAAGTGCTATTATTTCAACCAATCCTCAGTTCATTACCTGGTTAAAGTTGCGGTTGGAGTTTGTGATTACAGGCGCTTTTCAGGCTCCTTCGTACACCATTCCGCAGCCGTTAGCGTCCTTAGCATCGATTTCTTAGGCTTCGTTTGGCGCGAAGGGTGCTAAATTGGCTTGCCAGCAGTCGGAGGGCATCACCAGTTCAAACCCTCTTCATAAAGCTCATGTTTCAGATTGCCCGACAGTTCCCAAGTTTGTTGAGTCCAGTATTGCTTGCTGGCATGATGACAGTTTCAGCCAGCGTGACTGCCCAAATTCCACCCGCGCCACCGCTCTTGGAAGCGCCCTCAGCACAGGCAACCTATGCTGATTGTCAACCGCCTAGCCCTGGTGAGTATCTATTGCTGGTAGTGAGTAAAACGGCTGAAAGCCAGGAGCAGGTGCGTCGTACCGTGCCGCCAAATACAACGGTGACAGTTTGTAATTATCTCAGTGACGTAGTGACGCGGGTGGGTGGTTTTACGACTGCTGACACCGCGAATGCCTGGGCAAAGTATATGCAAGAGTCGATCGGGCTATCAGCGGTTGTCGCGCGACCATCAGAAGTGGCTGCCCAACCGTCTCCAACACCTACACAAGCGTCTCCTGCTCCAGCGTCTCCTACTCCAGCGGCTCCTACTCCAACGGCTCCTACTCCAGCGGCTCCGATCGCTCCAAGGTCTTCCACTCAGACCTCGCCCGCTCCAACCTCACCTGCTCAGACTGCGCGAGGCTACAATCCTCAAGTCTTAGGGAGCGGTTATGCCGTTTTGGTCGATTACTTTAGTAAGCCAGAACTGGCAACTCAAGTGCAGCAGTTGGTTGGTAAAGAGATTGGGCTGGCTGCCTATCGCCAGCGTCCTTATTTATTAGCTGTACATACCAGTGATCAAAACCTGGCAAATTCAACCTTGCAAGCGTTAACCGATCGTGGCTTTTGGGCAATGGTTGTCGATAGCCGTCGGGTGACGCTGCTGCGACAGGCGGTTGATGTAGCGCAACCAACGGTCAAAAAGTAGGCTGACTCAGAAACCGGGTTTCTCGACAAGAATAACCTGTGTGAGCATCCAGATCGCATTCAGAAACCCGGTTTCTTTTAGCTAGCTGCTCGTGGCTCAGGTTGGTAAGTCTCTGCTGCACACATCCGTTCGATCGCCTGGTCAGCCGTGATCAGCCGTTTGAGGACAACCTGACCGATCGCTTGCGTTGCAGCACTCACTTGAGTAGACTCCGTAGGTTTCACCTCAACCATTAGCACGGCATCTTCAACACGATACAGCCACAATTTTTCACCCTGCTCCCAGACACAAAGCTCAATCTGGCTAATCTGTGGCTTGCGTCTCCAGGCGCTTTCGTTCCATAACCCGCCGAGTTCCCAGACTCTGCCAATTGTCCAGCCATCCGACAGAAAAAAGTACTTCACAACGGTATCCAGAATTGCTGCAACGTTTCACTGACCAAGCTATGAAACAAGGCTACTGAACAAACTAGCTATCTTAGCCGCTGCTAGACGTAACACACGTCACAATCAGCAAAACCAGCCATCAATTACATTACTGCAAGTACAGCGCTGCGATCGCGCTACCAGGAGTCACCCTTAATTGCCTGCTTTGCGATCATCCGCTTTGCGATCATCCAGTGCTGTAGATGGACGCGATCGCTTACACTCAGTCTCAGTCAAACTGATACGTTACTCTCGTTACCCTCCGACCAATTGGTTCTCCAGTGCAATCTACGCATCAAAATGGAAATAACCCGCATTAGTCGGCACAGCATCGCCTAAACATCACCACTTTATTACAGCACATGGATATTCAGGCTCTCATTCGCGAAATTCCAGACTTCCCCAAACCAGGGATTCTCTTCAAAGACATCACTACCCTTTTGCGCGATGCTGACGGTTTGCGTTTTACAGTGGATGCCTTGGCGGAAAAGTGTGAGGCATTTGCACCCGACTTCATCATCGGTATGGAGTCGCGCGGCTTCATCTTCGGGGCACCGCTGGCATATAAGTTAGGAGCGGGCTTTATTCCCGTCCGTAAACCTGGTAAGCTGCCTGCTGCCGTCCACTCCATTGAGTATGAGCTGGAGTACGGCATGGATCGACTGGAGGTGCATCAGGATGCGCTGCATCCACCTGATTGCCGGATCTTGATTGTGGATGATTTGATTGCGACGGGTGGTACGGCTGAGGCGACTGCTAAACTAGTGCAACAATCGGGCTGTCAGGTAGTGGGCTTTGCCTTCGTCATTGAGCTAAAAAACCTGCACGGACGCAAGCGCTTACCGGAAGCACCGATCGTCACGCTCGTTCAGTACTAGGATGATTCTCAGTTACTGTGGTCAGCAGTCAGCGGTCAGCCTTCTTTAGAACTGTATCGTGCTTCTGAGAGGCTTAGCTAGAGTACTCGAAGCTGAAAGCTGAAAGCTGAGCGCTGAAAGCTAACACAAACTAACTTCCGCAGATCAAATAGCATTGCTACATCAGCTTAAACCATGACTACATCCGATCGGGGCAGGCTCAATTCAGGTGTTGACACGCTGGCGACGTTCTTTACCAGCGACACGTTTATCTACATCGTTAAGCGAGTGCTGCAAGCGCTGTTGACTCTGCTCCTTGCGTCTGCCTTGAGCTTTATTGTGATCCAGCTTGCGCCTGGTGATTATCTCGACACACTGAAACAGAATCCTAAGATTTCGCCAGAACGGATCGAGCAGTTGCGGCAACAGTTTGGGCTGAATAAATCCTGGTTTGAGCAGTACTTTCTGTGGCTCTGGCAAATTGTGAGTAAGGGCAACTTTGGCACGAGCTTTGTTTATCAGCGATCGGTCGCATCCCTGCTGTGGGAAAGAGTGCCAGCCACACTCCTGTTAGCCATTTCGTCGTTAGTGGTGACGTGGGCGATCGCCATTCCGCTCGGCATTGTGGGTGCGGTGAATCAGAATCGCTGGAGCGATCGGCTGCTGCAAGTCATTAGCTACGCTGGGCAGGGCTTTCCTAGTTTCATCACGGCGCTGTTGCTGCTGATTTTGGCGCAGAATACGTCGCCGATTTTTCCAGTCGGCGATATGACCAGCATCGATCACGATGAGTTCACACCGCTCGGCAAGATCATTGATGTTGCGTGGCACATGATTCTGCCGACGATCGCGCTGAGCATTACCAGTTTTGCGGGACTCCAGCGCATTACTCGTGGCGAACTGCTGGATGTGCTGCGGCAGGACTATATCCAGACCGCCCGCGCCAAAGGTCTGCCCGAAAACAAAGTAATCTACGTTCACGCCCTGCGAAATGCGATCAACCCGTTGATTACGCTGCTGGGCTTTGAATTTGCCAGCTTGCTCAGCGGTGCCTTCATTGCCGAATTCTTCTTCAACTGGCCCGGTTTGGGTCGTCTGATCCTTCAGGCAGTGCAGGCGCAGGATCTCTATCTGGTAATGGCAAGCCTGATGATGGGTGCCGTGATGCTCATTGCGGGTAACCTGCTGGCAGATCTACTCCTCAAAACCGTCGATCCTCGCATCAAGCTGGAAGAAGCGAACTAGATTACAACTCTGCAAAAGCGGTTAAAGTCCGCCCCCTAGCCCTCTTTCTTGAATGCCCGATAGGGCTATAGTCTGGGGGAAGCGAAGGCTCAGTTCCCCCCTGTTGCAGTAAGACTGATACCGTTTCACTAAACTGTGGCTCCAGCAATACGTCAATGCCAACTACGAGCAGGTGCCCCGCCCAGTCATGGTGAGCGCCAAAACAAGGGGCGCTTGACCCTGGAATGCGCCGAAACCTGGTCGTTTGTCGGCAACAAAGGCAACAAACAGTGGCGCTGGTTGACGCTGAACCGTCGTACACGTGAGATTGTGGGCGTGCAGCTTGGTGACCGGAGCCAGGAGGGTGCTCAAGCCCTTTGGTCGTCTTTGCCAGCGGTCTGCCGTCAGTGTGCGCTTTGTTACACCGACTTTTGGCAGGCAGACCGGGCGGTCTTCCCACGCCAACGGCACCGCTCTGTCAGCCAAGAACGTGGGCATATGTGCTCATTTTGATAAGTTTTCGTTCTTTCACGACATTACGCCGGATCAGCTCTACCTTGCCTGAATACAGGAAAGGACAGATGCAACGCCGAGACTCATGTGGAACAGCGATCGCGTTTACTCAACTGCCGCTTGGTGCAAACGGTTGTTTAGTTTTGCTTTAGTACTTTCATTCAGTACGGGATGTTCGCGGTTGCTCCAATCGCAGCCTTTGCAGGACATCAAGCTAAACTTTACAGTAGAAAATCAGTTGCCTGGAGTCTATGCGATCGCAGGGAACACCAATCTGCCTGAGCGAAGCCAGGTTACAGTTGCCGCCATTCGGTATTTGTATCCAGCACAGCCAGCCTCTAAGAACTTCAACCCCAACCCAACCTACGCGGTGCTTGCGTATCAACCTACAGAGGTAAAAGATGGCAAGTGGCAGACCCATCTGAACCTGTGGGAGACTGCGCCAGATGGACGTTTCCAGGAAAACTGGCAGCTTGATCAGGTACAGCTAGGGCTTGCTCTCAAGCCAGCGGATACCGTTGTTTTTCTGGCAATGCTGACTCCTATAAATGGTAGCGATCAACTACAACAGCTCGAAAATCAGTTAGCGAAACGGCGCATTCAGTTGTCTCGAAGGCTGATTCATGGCACTGCCGATGGTCAACAATACGTGCAGGTGAGTCAAGCACTGTCGATCGCTCTGCCAACTGCCAGTACCGCACCTCTGTCAATGCGCCCGGAAGCGATGAATGGTGGTTGGGGAAACCGCTTCTTGATACCGTCTGAGCGACAAAATCCCATTCAATTGGAGCTGCCGAAAGAGCGACGCACCAATGCGCCTGCAACATCTGAGGAATTTCTTCGGTAGCCAACGCTGCGATCGTTGGTTCTGGTAGTTCAGACTGGCTCTCTGATGTGCTGAGTGCTTCTGCTTAATACCGATATTGAAAGGCTGATATAGCGATCCTATTTGAACAATGAGCATGACGCTGGTATGAACGATCAGCAAGCAGCCGCCAGAAAAAAGCTAATCGCTGACCGCTGACCGCTAACCGCTGACTGCTCAATGATTTAGTCTTGCTCACAAATGATTTAGCACTGCTGTACCTAACTTTGGAACAATCGTTGCGCTTCTAGAAAAGTTGTACAGTCAGGTGTCGATCAACCCGATTTCGTCGAGAACAGCATCGGTCAAATCAGCGGCTTGCAGGTTTGTGTCAGTCAAGGTTGCGCCACTCAGAGTTGTTTCGGTCAAGTTTGCGCCCCACAAATTTGTGCTGGTAAGGTTTGCGCCAGTGAGGTTTGCCTGCATCAGGTTTGCGCCCCAAAGGTCGGCTGACGTGAGATTCGCCTCTGTTAAGTCAGCTCCGGTGAGGTCTGCGCCAGAAAGCGTTACGCCACGCAAATCGGCGTGTTTTAGCGAAACATGAGGCGCGATGAGGTAAGCACCGTACTGTTCGGGATTGTAGTCGGCGGGGAACTGCGTGCGGCTGTCGTAAACGGCTCCTTGCAGGTTGGCAGCGGTCAGTGTAGCAGTGCGGAGGTCTGCACCAAACAGGTTGGCTTTCCACAAGTTTGCGCCTGTGAGGTCTGCATGGGCTAAAACGGTGCTGCTCAAATTGGCATATTGCAAGCTGGCATAGGTCAGCTTGGCATGAGTCAGGTTAGCGCCGCCGAGATTGGCTTTCAGCAGGTCGGCTTCGTGCAGGGCGGCGTTCTGCAAGGCGGCTGTGCTCAGGTTGGCATGGCTGAGGCTGACACCAAAAAGGGTGGCGTACTGCAAGTTGGCATGGCGCAAGTCTGCCTCGCTCAGATCGGCACCGCTGAGATCGGTTTGTGCCAGGATTGCTTTTTGTAGAAGGCTTTGAGGCGCGATAAGGTAGGCGCTGGCGATCGCCGGATCAAAGTTGACAGGAAAGCGGGTCGTCCGATCGTACAGAGCGCCTTGTAGATTAGCACCGTCTAGAGTTGCATCGCTCAAGTCGGTCGATCGCAGGTCTGCGGCGGTGAGGATTGTGGCGGTGAGGTTGGTGCGAGTCAAACTGGCAGCGTTAAAGCGTGTGCCTGCCAGGTTTGCCTGACTGAGATCTGCATCGCTCAAATCGGCTTCCCAAAAATCGGCGGCTGGCAAGTCTACCTGTTTGAGGTTTGCCCAGCTTAGATCGATGCCGCTAAAATTGCGTTCACCGATCGCATAGTTTGCTAACAGTTCTTGAGTATTCATAGGTGCTTAAGTTGTCTGTGCGGTTAGCAGAAGAGCGGTCAGCGGTTAGCGGTCAGCGGTCAGCGGTCAGCGGTCAGCGGTTAGCGGTTAGCAGAAGAGCGGTTAGCAGAAGAGCGGTCAGCGGTCAGCGGTCAGCGGTCAGCAGGAGAGCAAGAGAGCAAGAGAGCAAGAGAGCGGTCAGCGGTCAGCGGTCAGCGGTCAGCAGGGGAGCGGCGAAGCGGTACGAAGTGCGACTCAGAACTTTTTCCATTTCTAATCCCGCAGACTACTCAACCAGGAAGCGCTCTATGCCCTGATTCAGGCAACGCGGGTTGAGCTGGCAGCAATTGGTCGAGATGCAGCAGAAAAAAGGGCGGTTGGTCTGGCGCTGGAACGATTAAGCATTTGACGCAGCGCAGCCCTTCTGCCAAATAGGCATCAGAAAGCGGTACAAAAGCAGACGCTGGCACACGGCGCAGCATGGGTTGAGCGTCGAGCGGAAAGCCGATCGCTTCCCCAGTTGACGTTTCTACAAGCAAGAGAAAGCGCTGTGGCTGTGGCAGGCGTGATTCAGGCTGTAGCGCTGCACGATCGGGCGGCACAGAATCAGGTAGCAGTGGCTGACTGGCGGTACCAAAGATGCGCTGCTGAAGATTGAGTACGGGGATTTCGCGATCGTGATAAAGCGTCATGCCGATCGCTGCACCTGCCCCCGCACCATACACAGTGCCTAATGGAATTACTTTCTGAACCGCTTGAATGGGTAGTGCAAACCACTCTTGCTGCAAGCGAAACACGATGAGCTGATGAGAAAATTCTGCTTTGCGCGATCGAAGGCGTTGGGAGCGAGGGGAGAGTTGGAGGGACATGAGGTGGGAGGGGGAGTGGGGAGTGGGGAGTGGGGAGTGGGGAGTGGGGAGTAGGGAGTAGGGAGTGGGGAGTAGGGAGTGGGGAGTAGGGAATGGAGCTTAAAGTTTTAATTTTGGCGCTCTGAGAGGACGTTTTAAAAGTCCAGATGCTTGTAGCCTTGGCGACTGAAGTCGCGGCTACAGAGGCAAAACCTGCCGTTGCAGGTGATAAAACCCTTACTCTGCGGTCGTCCGCGCAGGCGGACTTTGTTGACGTAGTCGCGGTTTTAACCGCCAGACACTTTTCAAACAACCTCTGATGTGAGAGGTTCGTGATTCATGCTCGGAGGTTCAGCGGTCATGTTCGGAGGTTCGTCAGCCATGCTCGGAGGTTCAGCGGTGATGTTCGGAGGTTCGTCAGCCATGCTCGGAGGTTCGTCAGCCATGTTCGGAGGTTCGCGGTTGATGCTCGGAGGTTCGTCGTTGATGTTCGGAGAATCGTCAGCCATGTTCGGAGGTTCAGCGGTGATGTTCAGAGGTTCGCGGTTGATACTCAGAGCATCGTCAGCCATGCTCGGAGGTTCATCGTTGATGTTCAGAGATTCGTCAGCCATGCTCAGAGCATCGTCAGCCATGCTTGGAGATTCGTCAGCCATGCTTAGAAGAAGGCTAAAGTCACCTAAAGTCACCGATTGATCGTCTGAGCTTGCAACCACACACTTCCTTCTAACTCCTCTGAAGCCATCGGTCTCCTTCTCCCTGACTCCCCACCTCCCCACCTCCCCACCTCCTCACCCCTCACCCCTCACCCCTCACCCTTCACCCCTCACCCCCTCACCCCTGCCTCAATCACACGCCCCAGCGTTTGCAAGAGTTCGTGCTCGTTGTAGGGCTTGGAGAAGTAGGCAGTTGCGCCCAGGCTCATGGCAAGTTGACGATGTTTGTCACCGCTACGGGAGGTCAGCATGGTAATCGGCAGATGCTCCAGGGCAGGACTGGCTTTGACCTTGGTGAGAAAGCCGTAGCCGTCAAGACGAGGCATTTCGATGTCGCAAATGACTGCCTGGACGGACAGCCCTGCCTGAAGCTTTTCGATCGCGTCTTGACCGTCTTTTGCCTGTTCGACGCGGTAGCCTGCTTTTTCGAGCGTTAATGCCAGAAAGCGGCGCACGTTGATGGAATCATCGATGACCAGGATTTTGGTGATGGGGGCAGAGGGGAGAGATAGGGCAGGGGTACGATCGATCGCAGCGACTGGGGCAGGCACCTGACTGGGTGCTGTATGGAAACCGGAGCGTTCGCAGCTTGTAATCCAGTGCAGCAGTTCGGGTACGTTCACCAGGGGCACCACGCGACCATCGCCTGTAATCGTGCAGTTGGCAAAGCCAGAGGGCAATGACAGCGTGCCTTCAATGCGACGAATGGCAACTTCTTGTTCTCCCCAGCAGCGATCGACCTGCAACCCAAACAACTGTGTACCCTGACTGACGATTAAAACCGTCGCTTCGTTGATGCTGGGCGGCGCTTCCAGGGCGTAGGGTTGGCGCAGGCAGTTGAAGACGAGCCAGCGAGCCAGTCGAATGAGCTGTATGAGAGTGCCATCCCAGTTAAGGACTTCGCCGCCAGCAGTGGCAATTACCTGTTCTGATTGCAGGAGCACAAGTTCGCCAACGACATCAGCGGGGAGCGCCAGCAGCATCCCATTACTTTCGACGAGCAGGACGCGCACAACGGAGAGCGTGAAGGGCAGTGACAGGGTGAAGGTCGTGCCAACCCCTGCTTCGGTGGCGACGGTGATTTCACCCCGCACTTGCTTGAGGTTGTCGCGCACGACATCCATGCCAACGCCGCGACCAGAGAGGGCAGTCACCCGATCGCTCGTGCTAAAGCCGGGTTCAAAAATGAGGGACAGCAGCTCTTGATCACTGGCAGCGGCTAGAAGCGTCGGATCTAAGCCCATTTGCTCAGCTCTAGCGCGCACTTTATCAATGGGGATGCCTGCACCATCATCTCGGATGGTGATGAGTGTCCGATTGCCCCGATGGCTGGCTTGAATTTCGATCGTGCCGTCGGCTGGCTTATTGCGAGCAAGGCGCAATTCAGGGGCTTCAATGCCGTGGTCAAAGGCGTTCCGCAGCAGGTGCATCAGCGGGTCGTTCAGTGCTTCGAGGATGTTGCGATCGATGAGCGTGCTGCCACCGCTGAGTTGAAGTTTGACGTTCTTGCCGTACTGCAACGAGAGGTCACGAATGGCGCGGGGAAAGCGATCGACCACATCGGATAGGGGACGCATCCGCACCTGAGTCAGACCCGTTTGCAGTTGCTTCGCCGTTTTGTTGAGTTCACGGATGGTTTGCTCGGTGTCATCCAGGTTTAGCTCAATGTCAGTAGACACTTCCTGGATTTGGACAATGGATTCCGTCATTTCTTGAGACAGCAAGTGATGTTTCCCGTAGCGATCCATTTCCAGACTGTCAAAGCGGGTATCTGAGTGGGGAGTGGGGGGTGGGGAGTAGGGAGTAGAGGGTGAAAGATGCGCGCTCTGCGTTGCTTCTGGTAGGGCAGGACGCAAGGCGAGTAGCTTGAAGTCTCCGACGGTGCGCGGTGTTGCCTGATCGTAGAACGATCGCAGTCGAGCATTGGATTGCTCCAGGGTGCGAATACGCCGATTAAGAGTACGGGTGAGGCTACGCAGCCGATGGATGTAAATGTCCAGACCGTTGCGCTCGATCGCCAGTTCGCCTAACAAATCGTTGAGTTGATTGAGCTGCTTGATGGGTACTCGCACAGTGGCATTGGTATCTTCCTCTTCTGCCTCAGCGTCTGCATTAGCATCCAGCACTCGGAAGTCAGTCGCGCGCGAGGCATCGCCTGTGGGCTGGTGTCGTACTAGCGGTTGCAGCGGTTCGGGTGGCTGCTCTGAGGGTTGGCTAGACGGCTCTTCGTCAGGCGCTGCCTGGGTCGCCTGCAACTCGATCGGGAAAAAGTCAACGCTGTCGGGTGCTGTATGCCAGGTATCAAAAACTTCGATCGGCAAGTCGTCACTGTCTGGCTCATCGTGCCAGGTATCAGCGGCGGTCAGGTGGTCAGCATTGTCAGGCAGAATGGCAAGTGCGGCAAGGTCGAGTGCTTCAAGGTCGATCGTGGTGGGCAGGCGATCGCACTCATCCGCTAACACAACTGCCTGTGACTGCCGCCAAGCTTGCAGCGCCGCATGAGCGATTACTTCTGTGCGATCGGGCGCGGTGTCCAGGGCATACGTGACTGATTCGCACAGGCTAATGAGGGCAGTCAACTGAAGCATTTCGCCGAGTCCACCTAACTCTTGCGCCAGAATGGTCAGCTCTTCGCGCAGGCAAGGCTGATCAGGGTTTGACAACACGGCTTCCAGGCGCTGCAAACAGCCTTCGACTTCGGTTTCAAACAGCAGGGCAATCACTGCCTGTCCGTCGCTGTCGGGCGAGAGAACGGAAGCCGCATCTTCTGGCTGGGGTTCGCCAAGCTGCTCGTACAGTTGGTCAAAAATTGGGGCTGCCTGCGCGGTTAGCCAGTCAGCCTCGACGGGACGATGCTGGCGATCGCACGACACCACATGACGCAAGCAGTCGATCGCAGACAGCAGTAACCGCTCCAGATCTAAATCAATTTCGATTGATTTCTGAATTTTCAGGACTTTGAACGAATCTTCCAGACGGTGCGCTAGGTCGCTCAGCGCCATAAAGCCCATCATGCCTGCGCCACCCTTGATCGAGTGAGCCGCCCGCAGCGCTGCGTTGATTTGCTGAATATCAACACGGCTGCTTGACAAGCCCAGCACCGATGTTTCCAGGAGGTCGAGATAGTCCTGTGCCTCGTCTAGAAACTGCCGTCGGATTTCCAGTTCTTTATCCTGCATGGGGAAGGGGGAGGGGTGAGGAGTAAGGGGGGTGGGGTGTGGGGTGTGGGGTGTGGGGAGTAGGGTGTGGGGAGTGGGGAGTGGGGAGTAGGAAGTAATACCAAATCCCAAAGTCGGCACTACAGATCGACTCGACATCACCCTCAATCCCTCTCCCTGGGGAGAGGGACTTTCCTTAAACACCCTTCTCCCTAGGGAGAAGGGATGGGGATGAGGGTCAAGGATCTGTAGCCTTTGCAAACTGAATAACCTCACCTCTCACCTCTCACCTCTCACCTCACCTCCTTCACCCAACTTTGAAGGTGCCGACGGATGCCTGTAGCTCTTGAGCGACTTCAACGGTCTGACGAAGTGAGTCTGAAACCTGCCGAGATGAATCGGAGGTGCGTTCAGACACTTGCACCACGTCTCGCATGAGGGTGGCGATCGCCTCTGAGGTCTGCGTTTGCGAAACGGTGGCGTTGAAGATCGACTGCACCAACCGATCGATCTGACGGGAGACCTCCAGCAGTTGCACCAGACTTTGTTTCGCATCACCGACGAGCCGCGTTCCTTCGACCACCTGGGTTGTGCCCAGCGACATGGCTTCGACGACTTCGCTGGTTTCCCGCTGGATGGTGCTGACAATCTGCTCAATTTCTTGAGTGGCAACCGCCGATCGAGCCGCCAATTCACCGACTTCCTCAGCCACCACTGCAAAGCCTTGACCTTGTTCGCCAGCCCGTGCTGCCTCGATACCAGCGTTAATTGCCAGCAGGTTGGTTTGCAGTGCGATCTGGTTAATCAGCGACACCACTTTGGAGATCTGCTGCGACGATTCACCCAGGCGTTTGACCTTTTTGGCAGTTTCGCCGATCGTGTCTCGGAGCGCCAGAATGTTTTGCACGGTCAAATCCATTGCGTCTTCGCCTGCTTCGGCGGTGGTGGCAGCCGATCGGGTCACATCGGCTGCCTGTCGAGCACTGGTTGCCACTGTTTGAATCGAGCTTGCCATCTGCTCGACAGAATCTAGCGTACGCGTGGTTTCCGTCGCTTGTTTGGACGCGTCTGCGGCAAGCTGCTGCATGGCGTGTTCGTTTTGACCGAGCGAGGCGTTCACCTCCAGGGCAGAGACTTTGACCTGCGTCACAATCTGCCGCAGACTTTCTACGATCGAGTTAAAGAAGTCGGCAACCGTACCGATTTCGCCTGCCGTAACCTCAGCGCGTACCGTAAGATCGCCGCTGGCGGCTCCTTCGATGTCACCTAGCAGTTGTAGAAGCTGTAGCTGCAATGTTTCTGTCTGTTGCCGCCGCTCCTCAGACAGCGACTCGGTAATGGCTTGGGCGCGTTCTTTCTCTTCAAATAAACGTGCTTGCTCTAACGCAAAACCAAGCTGGGTAGAGGCTTGCTTGAAGAAGCTGGCTTCGATCGTCTTCCACTCACGCGGGGCGGAGCATTGATGCACACACAGTAAGCCCATAAGTCGGCTACCTTCCAAAATGGGTGCTGTGATGCTGGCTCTAATTTCAAAGTTCTTGAGAATCTCACGATGGCAGGCAGACAAGCCTTCCGCCTCGACATCGTTCATTGTCCGCACACGACCATCGCGGTATTGGTCAATCAGACCTTCACGGAAGGGGTCGTTGACCACAGCACCCAAGATGGACTCGTAGCCCTTCACGATCGACTCGGCGCACACTGTTCCGGTATGGTCGGGGTTAAATTCGTACACAACGACTCGATCAGCATTCAAAGCTACGCGCGTTTCGTGGGCAGCGGCAACGAGAATTTCGTCTCGTTTGATGCTTTGCCGAATCTTGAGCGTTACCTCAGTGAGCAAGCGATCGAATTTGGCTTCTTCTTCGCGTTGTTGCAACAGCGTCGCTTGCTCCAGTGCAAAGCTCAACTGGACAGCGACTTGCTGGAAGAAGCTGATTTCATCGTCTTGCCATTGACGCGGTGCCGAGCATTGATGGGCAATCAACAGCCCAAGGAGTGCGTCTTCGACCAGAATGGGCACCACCAGGTTTGCTTTGACCTGGAAGGGTTCAAGCTGTCCAAGGTAACAGTCAGTCAGCCCAGCCTCGTGGATATTAGCCGTTGCCTGAACGCGCCCTCGACGGTACTGCTCAACATAGGTTTGGGCAAAGCAAGGGTCAGCAATCTGGGCACCTAGCGCGATCGGAAACCCTGATGCCACGGATTCAGCCGTGACTGTACCCTTCCAGTGTTCATCAAAGAGGTAGACGATCGTGCGATCGACTCCCAGTGCGTCACGGGTGCCTTTAAGCGTTGCTTTGTAAATCTGCTGTGGATCGAGCGTCTCACGCATCCGTGAGGTAATTTCGTTGAGCAAGCGATCGAATTTGGCGGCGGTTTCACTCTTCTGCAACAGCGTCGCCTGCTCTAGCGCAAAGCTTAGCTGAATGGCAACTTGCTGCAGGAAATTGATTTCGCTTTCTTGCCACTGACGTGGTGCCGAGCATTGATGGGCAATCAGCAGACCAAGGAGCGTGTCTTCGACCAGAATGGGCACCACCAGGTTTGCCTTGACCTGGAAGGGTTCAAGCTGTCCGAGGTAACAGTCGGTTAGCCCAGCCTCGTGAATGTTGGCAGTTGCCTGCACACGCCCTTTGCGATACTTGTCGATATAGCTTTGAGCAAAGCAAGGATCGGCGATCTGAGCACCTAGCGCGATCGGAAACCCGGGTGCCACGGATTCAGCCGTGACTGTGCCCTTCCAGTGTTCATCAAAGAGGTAGACGATCGTGCGATCGACTCCCAGTGCGTCACGTGCGCCCTTGAGTGTGGCTTGATAAATCTGCTGTGGATCGAGCGTCTCGCGCATCCGCGAGGTAATTTCGTTGAGCTGGCGGGCTTGTTTCGCAGCAAGTTCTTGCCGCTTGAGCAAGTCTGCTTGATCCAGGGCGTAGCTAATCTGGGTCGAAAGCTGCACAAAAAAGTCTAGATCGGATAATTGCCATTCACGGGGATGAGAACATTGATGGGCACAAATTAACCCCATCAGTTCACCGTTCACTTTGATGGGGGCAACCACATTCGCTTTCACCTGAAGACGCTCTAAGACTTCGCAGTGACAGTGACTGAGATTACCTTTAGAAACGTCAGCGATAGACCAGACACGCCCATTCTTGTAGCGCTCGATCGCCCCTTCCACTAACGGATCGTGAATCGTCTGCCCCAATGCCCGAATCCAGCCAGCACCGACCGATTCGGCAGTAATCACACCGCTCTCATAGCCCTCGTTAAAGCGGTAGATCAAGACGCGATCGACTTTCAGAAACTCTCGAATTTCGTCTACACCCGTTTGCACAATGTCGTCAAAGTGAAGCGTCTGGCGGATTTTCACTACCACGTTACTGAGTAGCTCCGACTGTTGTGCCTGCAAGTCTCGCTGCCGTGCTTCGGTTGCCAGTGCCTTTTCCGAGCTGACAATGCTGTCTGCCATCGCGTTGAACGCAATCGTCAGTTGACCCACTTCGTCCAGTGAAGATACCTGAGCGCGCCGGGTGCGATCGCCATCGGCAAATGCCTGGGTTGTTTCCTCCAGCGTCTCTAAAGGCTTTAGGACTAACCGCCGGAAGGCAGCCGTCCAAAGGGAAACCACCAACAGCGTCAGAGCCAGTACCAGCGCTTCTTGCTGTAAGCTGCTGCCAAGCAACGCATTCAGCCTGTCTTCTGGTGTCCCTCTAACCAGAATCGCTGTGGGTTTGTCGCTATAGCTGGCTACAGCTCCATCCGGCGTTTCGACGATTTGATTGGGTATTGCCTTCGCCGCCACGGTGTAGCTGTGACCACCAATGTCGAGTCGCTGCGTTACGGCTTTTCCCTTTGCTGCTGCCGCTTCGTCTAGTAGCGCGGTGGTTGGTAGGGCAAGGTTATCTTTGGTATTAGCAGTGCCATCAGTTTTGGTTTTGTTTAAGGCAGTTGCCAGCACAAACTCACCGCTAGGCGGGCGCTCATATATGGCGCTGTAACCGCCGCCAAAGGCTTTGAGTGTTTCGTTAACGATCGGCAGCTTGGCGTTGACAACGTCCCCAAACACTAGCGCCCCAACCACTGCTTTAGTATCAGGATCTTTGATCGGTGTCACTACGTATCGGATCAGACTGTCTTGCTTGCTAAAGCCATTCGGTAACGGTGGCGCTTCTTTCGCCAGCTCAGACCACGACACAATGGCACTGGACTTGATTTGAGCAGGTGCTTTGAGTACCTTGCTGACCAAGCCGTTAGGATCAAAGGTTTCGCCCTGGCGATCGACATTTGCATTCACCACAATCCGCAAATCTCGATCAACCAGCGTCGCGTACTCCATCTTGCGGGCTTTCACCTCGTTTCGCAAAATCTGTCGTACCTGTGCATTCACGTCTGCATTAAGCCTGTTGCCCTGCGATTGGGCGCGTACAGCACTAATCAACGCTGTGTTGTCCGCTTGTCCCCGCGAACCATATCCCATCTGATCAAGCTTGGTGTTGTAGTTTGCCTCGGTAACGGCAACTTCTGATTTTGCTTGTTCCAGAAGTTGTGTCCGCAAACTGCCTGTCAGCGTAAGGGTAGACCAAACGCCTAAACCCAAAATGGGCACCAGTTCACAAACAATGAGGGCAAGCGCCTGCTTACGACCGATCGACAAATTGCAGAATAACTGAATCAAAAACGGACGACGTTTTACCAGTGGTGGTGTTGGTAGAAAATCATCGGTTGATTCTAATGAGCGTTCAGAGGGAGCTGGCAGTGTTTCCCAGCGATCGCCGAGTTGAGCCGCGTCACGCGAAGAGGTGCGATTGTTAAGAGCTTCGGCTGCATCAGTACGATTAACCATAACGGTATCTCAGGGTAATAGTGCAAGAAGGTTTAGCAAAACGGGTTGACCAAAACAGTTCAAAAAATTTACGGTACTGACGAATTGTGTAGAACAGGCGACTGTAAAAGGCTCAGCGCGTCCAACACAAACCAGATTTCTTGCTCTTGCAAAACGCACCCACGGAGATACGTCAGCAAACTTGATGCCACATGGCTAGGCGGTGGTTGAATTTGATCCGGTGTCATCCACACCATGCCCTCAACCTGTTGCACCACGACTCCCAGGGAAATCGTTCCTGGACGAACGATGACCAGGGTGTGCTGCTGTGTGTTTAAGTCCAGCGATGGTGTCCCTAGCAGTCGCGTCAGGTCAACCACCCATAGCACTCGGCTCCGGCGATTCATGAGTCCAATGATGCAAGCAGGCATATTTGGCATCGGTGTGAGACGATTTGCCGATAGCACTAACACTTCTTGTACCTGCTTCATTGGCAGTACAACAGGCGTTTGTGGATCAAGCAAAAACTTGAGATACGCCTCACCCAACGAATGTAGACGGCTAGTAGGTAGTGTTAGCGCTGATTGCGTCATTGGTTTAACCCACGATGGCTTTAACGGCGCGAACTAATTGCTCGCGGGTGAAGGGCTTCGTCAGGTAGGCATCGGCTCCCTGCTTCATCCCCCACAGACGATCGATTTCCTGATTCTTAGAAGTGCAAATAATAATGGGCACTTTTTCAGTAACTGGATGCTTTTTTAAGCTGCGACAGAGTTCAAACCCACTCATTCCTGGCATCACAACATCTGTAATGATGACATCTGGTTTTTGCTCGATCGCTTTGCTTAAAGCCTCTTGGGCACTCACGGCATTGATCACGGTATACCCACTTTCGCGCAGGTAATGACTCATTAATTCCCGCTCAGACGGCGTATCCTCAACCACCAAAATCGTGATCATCAGCGTTAAGCTCATACAGTTCCTCTTTATAGAATGCGGATGGGAAGTTATTGGTTTTTAGTTGTTGGTTGTTAGTTTTTAGTGGACGAGAATCAGGAGCCAAGAGTTGATAGGCTAAAGGCTAAAAAACATATGGCTGCCTAACTCAACACTTGAAGCTCCGAGCTTAGAACTCAACACTCAAAACTCTTTTCTTCTCCCTCGCTAACAACTAATAACCAACAACTAACAACTCAAGTGCTTGAACACAATCTTCAACAAATCTGATTGCGTAAACGGTTTAGTCAAGTAACCAGAAGCACCAACAAGTTTTGCTTTAGCGCGATCGATAAAGCCAGTGTTTCCTGTCACCATGATGATAGGCGTGTTTCTAAAGGTAGGATGTCGCCGCAGCAATGAGCACAACTCGTACCCATCGAGGTTTGGCATTTCCACATCCAACAAGACCAAATCAGGCTTGCTACGTACCACCTGCATTAAGGCTCGTACTGGGTCATTGACCATGACAATGGCAAAGCTTGTGTCGTCTAAAAAGCTATTAATCGCCTGCAAAACAGTCGGACTATCGTCAACACAAACGATCGTATAGGTTGCTTTAAGAGACACATTTTCTGGAGGTCTATCTTTCTTGTTAGCGGCTGCGACAGCAGCACTAGAATCTCCAGGTGACAAATTGATTACTGTAGACGCTTGAGTGCCTCTCTTTTGGGCTACAAAATCAGGACGATTGCTTGGTGATGGCACTAACGGTTTGGCAACTCGTTGCTGTCGCAAACGCTCTTGACAAAATTCGACTAGCGGACGTAAATCAAGTCGATAAAAGCTCGGAAATTCGTCGAATTTTTCTTTTTCAATCAACTCATAGCTACCCTCTTGCACTAAAAGGAAAGACTCTATCACTTCTTTTGCCAGCTCTTCAATTAACCCAGCCGCTTGAGCAGATGTAAGGTGTTGTTGCTCAACCAACCAGCAGAGTGCCCGATAATCAGAGCTAATTTTCGATCGCATCTCTGGCGCACTTTCAAAGAGCAGGCGCACTTGCACCCTTACTGGACTCACCAGGTTTATGACTTGACGACTAAGCTGGCGCAAATGACGATCCAGACGCTCAAAGCGATCGATGGAAGAAGACGCATAAATCAGTTCGCCCTGGTCAAGATAAATCGACCAAACACCCGCATTACTAGAGACATGCAAACATCCACTGATCTGACGGCTTTTTGCCTGTGCTAGTAGACTTAACGGGTGAAGTTTTTGAGAGGGCTTGTGGTCAACCATAGAGATGGTATTCATGATGGTCAGCTCTGATTCATTTAGGGAGAGTAGCTAAAAGAGTAAATCGTGCCAGAACGCGTTCGCTGTATCTCGCAGGTGATGGTAATTGTTAGCTGATACGGGAGAAATAGAGAGTTAATGTCATTTTTAGACAGAGTACTCTATGTATAAAACAACTACAGGTCTGAATGCTTTCTTCGACGCTGAAAATGCACTAAAGGCTTCAGTTAGCTTAGGCACTAAACGATTAACTGCAGGCAAGATTTTGACTTGTGAGCGTTTCACCAAGCAGCGATCGTGCAGCCTCTTTCGTTCAGACTGATATAGATTCGATAAATTTGAAATCTTTCTATTCACTAAATTGACTATATTTTTGAGCACCAATGGGTCGCTCAAAAATACACATCATCTAAAGTTGAAAGTAAGTAGGTAGCCACAATTAATTGTGAGGAAGAGGTTTGGGGGCGTTGCCCCAAGGCAGCTTTCGGCTTGAGCGCTCAAGCCGAAGGGGGTTCCACCCCCTCCATCCCCAAAATCATCTTTAGCTTTAATTACGCCCAGTAACTTATCGTTTTGCAAGCCGTGTTTCAAGAGGAATAGTCTGGGAGGTAAATGCAGTCGAAATGGATTGAAGTGGTAGAGCAGCAACCTCTTGTAACTGGTGATACTTGAAACTATTAATGCTTGCTTAAACTAGTTTTAAGATCGACAGTTTCCTAGTTAACACCGAGCATATACGAAAAAACAGGATAAGCATATAAAGTAGCGATGAAGAAGCATGTGAATCTATAAAGCTTAAATAATTTTAAGTAATACTTTAAAACTAAGAAGTAGGTATTCAAAAATATATCCTGTAAGCATAATTATTTTAGCTGTAGATTTTTTCAGTCAAGTAAATAAGCCCTTCTAAGAGGTTGTTGAACAGTCTGGCGCTAAAACCGCAGTCTTGTGAAGAAAGTTTGCTGCTACAGACTACGGAGCAACAGGGGTTTTGCAACCTGCGTTGGCAGGTGTTTTTCGTGTAGCCGCGACTTCAGTGTCTAAAGTAAGGAATATCTAAACTTGGTAGTCCTAAAGATGTAAGGATGAATCAGATCACGTTACCTCATGTGTTTGATGTCGATTGCTCTGACACCCTGTCCTACTGGTCAATCAACGCACACGGTCAAAAAGGGCAAAAGCTACAACGGCAAACCAAACTTTAAGTGCCGCGAGTGTGGCAGACAGTTGGTCCAAACCCCTAGCCCAAACGCCTTGAGGTGGCGACGAAAACCTTGAGCGACCAGCTTGGATTGGAGCCGATCCCTTGAGCTGGCATCGCAAGATGAGTGGGTGTTTCAGAGCCTTGGCTGCCAAGCGATGTGCATGACACGGCGGACGTGCCTCAACCGATCGCGGTGGCGGTTCAAAAAAAGGGCATTTGACGATTCAGTGTGACCAGAGGTGGTACTGGGTCGGCAACCAGGGGAACAAGCCGTGGATTGGGCTTGCTTTCGCTGTGCCAACACGAGCAATGGTTGGGGTGCCTGTTAGGACTACCGTTTTATACTTTATTTGTTCCGCCTACTTAGTGATCATCGCCATAGCCTGCTATGACGACGGCTGAAAAATGGTCTTCCAGGCTTTGACAGTATCTTTGCCGATTTCGGTATCTTTCGTTCTGCCGTCGTTCCACACCAGCCGAATCATAACTTTTCCGGGTGGTGCATTGGCAAGCGCTGCGGCTAAATCTGGTGCAACCGGACCGCTGGTGTAGGTGTAAAGTTTGCCCGCGATCGCAAGACTGATCGAGTCTGGCACACTTTCAGTAAGGTAGTAACGATAGACCGGGTCGATACCAGACGACAGCCCTAAGCCGAGACCAAAGCCTCTTCTGTAGTGTCCAAAGCCAAAGCCCCCAAAGCCAGAGTGCCCAAAGCCCGCATCGTAACCAATCAGCCTCGACCCGATGCGGTTGTAGGTGACACCAATGCCGCTCTTTGACCAACTGCTAACGAAAACAAAGCCAGAATTATAGTTGCGATCGTAGACGATTCTGCCGTCAAACGGATTTTCGACGACTTTTGACCAAGCCACATTGTCATGGGCTTCGACCGCCGCTGGTGCTACTGCCAAAGCTGGGTAAGCAGTGCTAACGGTGAAGCTTAGTCCCAATCCCAGTAATTGCCACTTCACGCGGATACCTCCGTGCCATCTCACTAATGTTGATTTGCTTTGGTAGATGTAGAGCCGTTCAGAGCCTTGCGAAGGCGTTGCGATCGCCTACCTCTACTTATTGTGAAAGATTTGTTCCACTCTCGGCAACACCAAAAGGGTTGAAACGTGGGGGATGAGGCTGTAAAGTTTCTACCTTCTGCCTCTTCGCGGAAGTGAGGGGTAAGGGGTGAGGGGTGAGAAGAGAGAGGTGAGGAGTATTAGCTTCTGCCTCCTGCCTTCTGCCTTCTGCCTTCTGCCTCCTGCCTTCTGCCTTCTACAAGCTCTAGAGTTGTTTTGTTCGTTGCGGTTCTGGTAGCATTTGAACCATGTAAGACAGCCATGTACCACCTTAAACATCACATCACGGGGAAGACGCTATGAAATGGAGCGACATGCGCCGCAGTAACAATGTGGAAGACAGTCGAGGCGGGTCTGGTGGCGTTCCTGGAGGTGTTGGCGGTGCCAGCATTGGTGGTGTGGTCATTGCGGTCATTGCAGGTCTGATTTTTGGGGTTAACCCTTTAGAAATCTTGAGTTTGATGCAAGGTGGTGATGTTGCCCCCGCACCTCAACGACAGGGACAGCCAATACAGGATCGAGACTCAGACTTTGTTAAAGCCGTGTTGGGCGACACTGAAGATACCTGGAACCGCATTTTCAAGCAACAGTTAAATGCAACGTACCAAGCGCCAAAGTTAGTGCTCTTTAGCAGTAGGGTTGATTCAGCCTGCGGGTTTGCGAAGGCAGCAGCGGGTCCATTTTACTGTCCGGCTGACGACAAAGTGTATCTGGATATGGCGTTCTTTAAGCAAGTTCAGGCGACGGCTGGAGCGGATGCTGATTTTGCGCGTGCGTATGCGATCGCCCATGAAGTCGGTCATCATGTGCAGAACCAGCTTGGCATCTCAACCAAAGTCAGACAACTGCAATCGCGCTCAGATAAGGCAACGGTCAACAATCTGTCCGTTCGCCTTGAGCTTCAGGCTGATTGTTTTGCTGGTATTTGGGGGCACTACACCGCTGAGCGCAACTTAATCAACGGGCAAGATGTGAAGGGTGCGATGAATACGGCTGCTCAGATTGGTGACGACTATTTGCAAAAACAGTCTAGCGGCTATGTTGTACCAGAAGCCTTTACGCATGGGTCGTCTGAACAGCGGGTCTCGTGGTTCGATCGTGGTCTAAAATCAGGTAGCCTCAAACAGTGTGATACGTTTAGCACTAGCAAATCATGACATTTGGCGGTTTGTAGAATCGTTGACGGTGGTTGATCGTTCAGCGCTTTCGCTGTTCAATTCACGATCGCTGAAGTTGGATCAGTGGTTTCTCGATCGCTACCACCCTGCAAAGCATTACTAGCAGAGGAAAACTGCACCTTAAAGGTTGTCGCCTCCTTGGCGCTTTCCAACTCAATGTTTGCCCCAAGACAGTCTACCAACTTCTTCACTAACGCCAGCCCTAACCCTGTACCGCCGCGTTTCCAGGGGTCGTGATGGGGAATACGATAAAACTTATCGAAGACGCGTGCTTGTTCGCGTTCAGGAATTTCAACGCCTGTATTCGTCACGCTAATTTGCAAACCGTTTACCGTCTTTTGAGTCGCTACGACGATCGACTCCCCAGCCGGAGTGTATTTGCAAGCATTATTGAGCAGTTCAGTCAGAATGCGCTCCAGATAGGATTGTTCTGTCGTTAACGCTGGCAAGTCAGGAGTGATATTGAGCTGCAACCGTTGCTGTTGGCTTGCGGCGCGATCACTGAACGGCTCTGCAATGACTGGAATCCACGTTGCTAGCGCAATGGTCGTCAGCGTCAGTGACTCCGCTTCAGCATCCAGACGGGTCAAGTCAAGCAAGTTAGTAATCAAATCAATTTCTCGCTGGCATTCGTCGTGCAAAATTTGCAGGTAGCGATCGACGGCTGCGGCTTTGGGTTGAGTCTGAGTTTGCCACTCTTGATGCTGAGTTTGAAGTGGCTCTGGCGCTTGATCATCCTGTTGGAGCATTGTGTTTAAGCCAGGCTCAGCCCTCTTGAGACTAATTTCTAGCATGTGAATCGCCATCTTGATGTTCGCCATCGGAGTACGAAGTTCGTGAGAAACCGTACTGAGAAAATCGTCCTTCAGTTGATTGAGCTGTTCTAGCTCGCTGACCTGAGCTTGCAGAGCTTGACAAAGACGTGACTGCCGGAGGGCGATCGCGCACTGATTTGCCACCTGCTGCACCAGGCGAATATCCTGTTCTGTAAACACGTACTCGCTAGGGCTAATGAGCCACAAATCACCGAGTACTCCCTGGTCGTCCACAATGGGACAGGCAAGCATGGCAACACGCCCCCGTTGAGGATTTGGCAGCAGAGAGCAGAACTGAAAGTATTGTCCCTGTAAGAGTTGGCTGTAACCCTCTTCAAAGTTATCCATCTGCAAAACGCGACCCTGGATCGGAGTGAGAGAGGCTGCATATTCGTACAGAACTTTGGCAGAATGCTGCTCCAGGTTGTAGAGCGCCGCGTTACAGCTTCTCACGCCAACCGCGATCGCAAGCTCCTGCACGGCTGCTTGCAAAATTTGGGTTTCGTCCAGGCTGTCACGGACGCGATCGGTAATGCGCTTCAAAGTCGCTTCAAAATCAAACGCCAGTTGCAGTTGAGCTGTGCGCGTCTGCACTTGCGCCTCTAAGTCAAGACTGTATTGCTGAAGCTGTTGTTGGAGCGTCCGAATGGTCAGTTGATGCTCAACCCGCGCCAACACCTCTTCTGCCTGAAACGGCTTTGTGATGTAGTCTACACCGCCCACTTGGAACGCTTTTACCTTATCAAAGACGCTATCGAGAGCACTCAGAAAGATGACTGGAATCTCACGCACTTGCGGTAGTGCTTTTAACTGCTGACAGAGTTCGTATCCATCCATTTCCGCCATGCGAATATCAAGCAAGATGAGGTCAGGTAGCGCTGCCTCGACTGCTTTGAGAGCCAGCTTGCCGTTCAGTACCTTTCGCACTGCATACCCTTGACGACTGAGCAGCGCTGACAAAACACGCAAGTTGTCCGGCATATCATCGACAACCAGGATGTTTTTTTTCGTAGCAATCTCGTGATGCTGATTCATGGAGGTCGATGACACGGCTGATCAGGGCAAGCTGAAACGTACCAACCAGCTTACTGAACTTAGTGTGCCCAAGATACCAGCATTTCTAGAAAATGCTGGACTTCTCCTCTATACGCCCATTGAAGGCGCGCAGACGCTAAAATGAGTAGGATTTGTTTTGCTGAAGGGCTTGTCTCTTGTGCTAACTACCCTCATTGCCGACTTTCGCATTATTTTTGAGCGTGATCCGGCTGCCCGCAACTGGCTGGAGGTTTTATTTTGCTATCCAGGGTTGCAGGCGCTCGCGTTTCACCGCTGTTCTCATGAGCTTTATCGGCTGGGTTTGCCATTCATTCCCCGCTTGATCTCTCAGTTAGCACGCTTTTTAACGGGCATTGAAATTCACCCTGGCGCGCAGATTGGGCAAGGTGTTTTTATTGACCACGGCATGGGTGTGGTCATTGGTGAAACCGCGATCGTGGGCAACTATGCGCTCATCTACCAGGGTGTAACGCTGGGCGGTACGGGCAAAGAGAGTGGGAAGCGGCACCCGACCCTGGGTGAAGATGTAGTGGTGGGCGCGGGTGCCAAAGTGCTAGGCAATATTGAGATTGGCGATCGCGTCCGCATTGGAGCCGGATCGGTTGTGCTGCGTGCGGTGCCATCAGACTGCACGGTCGTTGGGGTGCCTGGTCGCATTGTGCATCGATCGGGCGGACGCGCTGATCCCCTGGAGCATGGACGCTTACCTGACTCAGAGGCGCAGGTCATTCGGGCGTTGGTCGATCGAATCGAATCGTTAGAGCAGCAACTTCAACTACTGCAAACTAAGCAGTCGCTCAACGAATCCCTTTTGCTCGTTTCAACTACCTCAAGAGCGTCCAATGGCGATCGTGGAAGCGATCAAGGGGTTGCTACCGCTGAGCACACTGAACCGTCTGCTGACGCTATTTCTCGCAGTTGCCGCCTGCGTGACAAAGTAATCGAAGAGTTTTTGGACGGTGCCGGGATCTAGATTTAATTACTGGAGGCATTGACCGTCGGTTTGTTACCTGTAACGAGCCGACGGAAGGATGTAGCTGATCACATGACCCGACGATCGCTACCGTTCAAAAGCGGGTAGCGTTTCGACTTCAGTTTTAGCCGCTTGGAGCCACTCCTGCATCGCTGGAAGTGCCAGTATCGACTCGACATACTGCTGACAAACATCGTCTAGTGGCACCTCGTAGGTGACGAAACGTAGCGCGACAGGGGCAAACATGGCATCGGCGATTGTAAACTGACCAAACAGCAGCGATCCGTCTGCACCAAACGTTTGACGGCAATTGCGCCAGATGATGGTGATGCGATCAATGTCCATTTGCACGTCAGATGTCATCCCTTGACCAGGAAGCCTGGCGCGGCAGTTCATTGGCATATTGTGACGCAGAGCCTGGAAACCAGAGTGCATCTCGGCACTAATCGCACGGGCGATCGCACGGGCTGGTTTGTCTGTAGGCAACCAGTGAAGTGTCGGCAAACATTCAGCGAGATAGTCCAGAATGGCAAGAGAATCCCAGACGGTGATAGTGTCATCCAACAGCACAGGTACTTTGCCTGCCGGAGAATAGCGCCGAATGTGTTGGCTTGACTCCGGTTTGTAGAGGGCGATTTGCACCTCGTTGAAGCTCACATCCAATTGACGCATGGCTAACCACGGACGGAGCGACCAGGACGAATAGTTTTTGTTGCCTATAACCAGTGTAAATGTCATTTTTGGTAGCGACGCTCCTCAAGCCACGCCCGTATCTCGGCTTCAGAGCCAGCGGAAGTCGATCGTCCTGTTGCAGCGTCGTAAGCTTGCCAGTAGCGGTTGCCAAAGCGATCGAGGTGCTGCCAAACGTGCAACGTCTGGGCGTGAGTCAACAGATGAACCAAACGTTGCCAGAAGTCTATTTTGGGGCAAGAAACGACTGTAGAGGGTTCGATCGTGCTTGCAACAACACTCAACGGATCTAATTTCAAACACCGTTCTAATTTCAAACATTGTTCAGCATGGTTCATTAGAGATGCTCCTAGAATGAACGGGATGATGACTACGCTATCAATGCTTGGAATAACAATCAAACGACAGCATGTATGGTTTCTATAAATAAGATCTATAGCAGTCCTAAATCAGTTGTGAGCGGCACTGAAGCATTGAGCGGTCAGCGGTCAGCCGTCAGCGGTCAGCCATCAGCGGTCAGCCGTCAGCCGTCAGCCATCAGCGGTCAGCCGTCAGCTTTTCTCTAATCGCTGATCGCTCAATGCTGAGTGCGACAAGTACGCTCAAACTTAGCTATATCTGGGCTAAACACCTCTTCTCCAAGCGACCAAAGAGGGCCATCTTACTTTAAGGTTTGAGCGATCGCGGGTTGCTAAGCCAGTTTGTGCCTTTAAGCTGATTCACCTGGGCTGCTTCATCAGCAATGATCTACGTAGAATAGATAGACGAACTTTGATCGAGACCAGTGCTGTAGTCGTCAGCGCCGCCTTTCCATCACGCTACTTCTCCAGGAGATCGCACATGACAACCACAAACCACGAATTTGAAATCCAAAAAAATGAGGACGAGTGGCGCAATGCTCTAACGCCAGAACAGTTCCACGTTCTGCGCCAGCATGGTACAGAACGCGCTCGTACTAGTCCTTTGGATAAAGAGTACAGCAACGGCACCTATCTTTGCGCAGGTTGTGGCTTACCCTTGTTTACGTCTGATACTAAGTTTGACAGCGGTACAGGCTGGCCCAGCTTTTTCAAGCCGATCGATGGTGCAATTGAAACCACAGTCGATCGATCGTTGTTTATGACCCGCGTTGAAACTCATTGCAGTCGCTGTGGTGGGCACTTGGGGCATGTGTTTGAGGACGGTCCTAAACCGACAGGGCAGCGGTATTGTATGAATGGTGCTGCTCTGAAGTTTATGCCAGGTTAAGAACCCAATTCGAGAAGCCTTCGTTACTGATCCGTAGCGAACTAGTAGTCAGTAGTCAGAGAGCAGCTAACTGCTGATAGCTGAGCCAAGCATGTGTAGTTGTTCTCTAGAAAACTTAAGATCGCCGATCGACAGAACCCGCTACAACCAGCCTCTAGAGCCTCTAAGCGCCTGCTGTTAACTGCCCTTGTTTGACCGAGAAAATCTGTGAAGAATACAGCCACTGGGCATCAAACGAGCCTAGATGTGTTGTGGTGATCAGCGTTTGGTAGCGGTCTTGAATGGTTTCGAGTAGATGATTTTGGCGATCGAGATCAAGTTCTGCCAGCACATCATCCAGCAGCAGGAGCGGTGGTTCGCCAATGACTTCTTCAATCAGCTTGAGTTCGGCAAGCTTGAGCGCCAGTACCAACGTGCGCTGTTGCCCTTGAGAACCATACTGACGTGCCGATGTTTGGTTGATCGTAAATTCCACATCATCCCGATGGGGACCGACTAACGTCGTGCTTTGGTACTGCTCGGCGATCGCCCGTTCCTGAATTTTTGCCAAAAACGCTTGCTTCACTGATTCCGGCTCATCTTGTTCTAAAGCGACATTGGGCGCGTAATTAATTGCCAACTCTTCCGTGCTACCGCTGATTTCACGATGCCAGCGCTGCGCCAAGGGAGCCAGTCGCTGCAACACTCTGGCACGCCGCCGAATCACACGTGTTCCCGTCGCTGCAAGCTGAGCATCCCAAAGCGCAAGCTCAGTTTTATTAAAGGCTTCAAGGTTTCGATCGAGTCCGTCAGAAAAGAGATCGTTGTCACCGTCCTCAGCTCTCTCAAACTCTGCTTGCTGACTGCTGACTGCTGCTTGCTGACCGCTGACCGCTGACTGCTGACTGCTGACTGCTGACTGCTGACCGCTGACCGACCGCTGATTGCCTTTCAGCAACGCATTCCGCTGCCGCAACACCTGGTTGTATTGCTGCAAGATATGAGCATAGACAGGCTCCAATTGAATGAGCAGAGAATCCAGCCAGTTGCGTCGCTGATCTGGTCCACCACGCACCAGATCTAAATCCAGGCTGGAGAACTGCACCATATTGAGAATGCCCAGGAAGTCAAGCTGGCGACGGACGGTTTCGCTGTTGATGGCAACTGTGCGCCGACTGTTGACCCGCAGAGTAAAGGAAAGGTCGATCGAGCCAACATCTCGCTCTAGCTGTGCATCTACGCGTGCGCTTTCTTTGCCCGTGTAGATCAAGTCACGATCGCGCGACGTGCGATGCGATCGTAACGTTGACAGCAGTTCCACTGCCTCTAGCAAATTGGATTTACCCTGAGCGTTGTTGCCCAACAAGATTGTCTTGGGCGCACCAAACTCCACCGCTTGATCCACGTAATTGCGAAACTGTCGAAGGTGAAGCGTTTTGAGATACATAAGCCGTCAGCTATCAGCCGTCAGCCGTCAAAAGGCTAGAACATCGATCGTCGAGGGAGCGCACCAGCGCTGATTGCTAACCCTCGTCCCCAGCCCTTCTCTTTAGGGAGAAGGGCAAATTGGTGATTCGTCCTTTCATCCAACAACGCCGATAGTCACTTACCGCCTTGTCTTGGCAAACCACCGATACGCCAGTTTTTCCAACTCTACCCAGACGAACATGAGTGCGCTGACACCCAGGCAAATGCCAAGTTCAGAGCCGCTCAAATAATGGGTGTTGAAGAAGCTACGCATAAACGGCACATAGACCAATGCTAGCTGCAACAGCGAGGTGAGAAACACGGCTCCCAAAAGGAACGGATTGGAAAACGGGTTCAGTTCAATGGTCAAACGTGAATTAGAACGAATTGCCAGAGCGTGACCCATCTGAGCAATACATAAGGTTGTGAAGACCATTGTTTTCCAGCGATCGCCGTTCGGGTCTTCCGCAGTAGGGTTGGCATGGGCATACCCATACGACCAGGACATGAGAGCGATCGCCAAAATTGCCAGCACAATCCCAATCCGAATCATGTATGCACCTAGACCGCGCGCAAAAATACTTTCACCCGGATCGTGGGGCGGACGTTTCATCACGTCCGGTTCTGCGGGTTCTACTGCCAGTGCCAGTGCGGGTAGACCATCGGTGACAAGGTTCATCCAGAGGATTTGTAGCGGCGATAGCGGTACACCACCTAAACCCAAAAGCGGTGCAGCTCCAATGGTCAGCAGTTCGCCAATATTGCTACCCAGAATGTACTTGATGAAGCGCCGAATGTTGGTGTAAACGACCCGTCCCTCTTCAGTAGCAGCCACGATCGTAGCAAAGTTGTCATCCAGCAGCACCATGTCGCTGGCATCTTTACTTACGTCGGTGCCCGTAATTCCCATGGCAATGCCAATGTCTGCTTGCTTTAGGGCAGGGGCATCGTTGACCCCATCACCCGTCATCGCAACTATGTGACCTTTGCGCTGTAGCACCTGGACGATTCGTAGCTTATGTTCGGGCGCAACGCGGGCATAAACGCTGACATCCTCGACCTGATTCGCCAATTCTTCCAGGCTGAGCCGTTCCAACTCACGACCGCTGAGGGCACGATCGCCCGGTTTTGCAATCCCCAAATCTTCGGCAACTGCCTGGGCGGTCAATTGATGGTCGCCCGTAATCATGATGGGACGAATGCCTGCGGAGCGGCAGCGGGCAACGGCATCGCGGACTTCAGGGCGAGGTGCATCCAGCATTGCGACTAAGCCCAACCAGATTAGCTCACGCTCTGTCGTTTCATCGGAGCCTTCGGGGGGAATGTCAGTCAGTGGCTTACAGGCAAAGCCAAGGACGCGCAGCCCTCGACCTGCCATCTGGTCATTCTGGCTCAAAATCAGGCGACGCTGTTCATCTGTAATTGCCTGTGCTGCGTCACCAACTTGAATCTGCGTACAGCGCTCTAAAATCAGTTCGGGCGAGCCTTTAGTAAACATCATGTAGTGGGATGTGTTACCAGTCAGAGTGGGATCAGCGTCTAGGACTTCTGCGATCGCGCTCATGCGTTTGCGCTCAGACGAAAAGGGAAATTCAGCCACACGCGGCAGCTTGCTTGCCCATTGATCCTTCTCAAACCCTGCTTTGCCTGCTAGTGTAAGCAACGCTCCTTCTGTGGGGTCGCCTAGAATAATCCATGCGCCCTTATCCTCCTGCAAAACAGCGTCATTACAAACGGTGCAGGCAGTCAGCAAGTTTAATAGTTCTGGCTGTTCTTGCGGATCGAGCGTGGCTTCAGCTTGAGCATCAACCAATGCAAATTCTCCAGTGGGAGCGTAGCCGTCACCCGTGACACGCAGGGAGCTACTGCTGGTGTGCAATAGCTGTACGACCATTTTGTTTTGTGTGAGCGTCCCCGTTTTATCAGAACAAATGGTGGTAACAGAGCCAAGAGTCTCTACAGCAGGCAGTTTGCGAATGAGTGCTTGTCGTTTCACCATGCGCTGCGTACCCAAGGCGAGGGTAACAGTGATGACGGCTGGAAGACCTTCGGGGACGATCGCCACTGCCATACTCAGCGAGACTTCCAGTAGTTCCTTCCAGCTACCAACGCCCAGGTGAAGGATGCCACCCACTACCACTAGGGCGACCAACGCTAACGCGCCTGTTACTAGCACTTTGCTCAGTAACGCCATGCGCTTTTGCAGCGGTGTGGGTTCCGTTTGAACCGATTGAAGCATCGTGGCAATGCGCCCTAGCTCAGTCTGCATCCCCGTTCCAGTGACAACAACGGTTGCCCGTCCCTGGAGCACTTCTGTACCCTGGTAGACGAGGTTAACGCGATCGCCTAACGGGGTATCGGTTGGCAGTTCGGCATCAACGCGCTTGTTTACCGCCTGTGCTTCACCCGTCAGCGCTGATTCTCTGATTTGCAGATTTGCCGCATCCAGCAAGCGACCATCGGCTGCAACCTGCACCCCTGCTTCTAAAAGCATGACATCACCGGGCACCAGGTCTTTTGAGTCTACTTCAATCGTCTTCCCATCCCGAATAACTCGCACTCTGGACGTTGCCAGCTTTTTCAGCGCTGCCAGATCTTTTTCTGCCTTGCTCTCTTGAAAGTAGCCTAAGAGACCGTTCAGAATGACGATCGCAAAAATGGCGATCGTGTCTTTAAACGGAATCTCACCTGGATCGAGCTTGCCTGCTCTCCAATCGAAGAAATCGAGCGCACCAGAAATCAGCGCTACCGCAATCAGCAGCAGCAGCATAATGTTGGTGAACTGGTCTAATAGAATTTCCCAGGTGCTGCGTCCCCCCGTTTCCACTAACTCATTTGAACCGTACTGCTCAAGATGGGCGGCTACTTGCTGAGTCGTTAAACCAGCTTGGCGATCGCTCTGAAATTGCTCTAGAGTCTGATGCACACCCAGCGTATGCCAGATCGCTGCAGTGTCAGGTGAAGGCGAGTTTGCAATCATAGTCAACTAATGGTGAGGGACGGCGAGGAGTGTTATAACACCTATAGCACCTGATCATAGTGCCTAAAGCAACTAAGCGGCACTATTAAATAGTGTAAAGGCGATCGTACGAAAACCGAAAAAAATCTCACGATGGTTGTGAACCCGTTTAAGCCACAGAATCTCATTGGTAGACAAAGCGAGTTGCAACAGGTCAGCCAAATCCTTGCAGCGGACGGTGATTTATTACTTGCTGGAGTACCCGGTAGTGGTCGTCGTACACTGCTGCGTCATGCTGCGCGTGCTGTTGGCGCTAGGGTAATTGAAATTGACTGTTTGCGTGCGACTGATAGCAATCGCTTCCTCCAACTCCTGACTGAAGGTATCATTGCGGCTTTTCAGTCATCGACCGAGTTAGGGTTGATTCAACAGTGGAGTCAGGATCAGCCAATCATTTTAGAGATGACAGCGAACAGACAGGCGCGACTTGTCTGGCATCCCACGCCAAAAAACGAGTGGGTACTGTTTCAAAGTTTGCTGGCGCTGCCACAAGCGATGGCAGAATGGCTTGACTGTCGTGTCGTGCTGGTCTTTCTAAACTTTGCTCACATTCGCTCCTGGGATCGATCGGAAAAGTGGCAAAGCTATCTGCGCCAGGAAATTCAGCAGCAAACGCAGGTGAGCTATGCGCTAATTGCCACTGTGGCAGAAAGCTGGGTGCAAGACAGCAAGGTCGAAGTCATCTTCCTTGAACCACTGGAAGAGGCAGAGCTGCGTCCGTGGATTGTTTCGGTGCTGGCAGCAGAGGGACTTCGGTTTGAACCTGAAGGTCAAGCATTGGACTTATTTCTGGCGTATGTGCAAGGGCATGTTGGGGATGCGATTGCCCTTGCCAGGCGGGTCTGGCTGGATCGTCATGCGTTTGAGGCGTTGAACGTGCCAGCTAAAGCCTTCAACCCAAAGCACTCCTCTAGCCACCTGAAAGAGCATGAAATCGCATATTACGCCAAAAACCAAGCGCTCAATGCTTACGTTGTCTATCCTCACCACGTCTACCGCAGCACCCTGGCACTTGTAGAAGATCTATCGCTGACGTTTGAGTCCTTAATTCTGCTACTGCCGCCCAGTCAGGTACGTGTCCTTGAAAGCCTTGCGCTCGACCCAACTGACAGTCCCCATTCGCGAGATTATATCCAGAAGCACCAGCTTTCTAGAGGCGGCGGACTTCAGGGTGCTCTAGCAAGTCTAGAACAAAAAGGGCTGGTATATGGACCAGACTACGGCTACCGTATTACGATGCCGCTGTTAGCTTTTTGGCTTAAGTATCATCTTGCTTGAGAGCTTGCTAAGAAATAACGGCACATTTTGGATCAGCTATGAGCTATGAGCTATCAGCTATGAGCTATGAGCTATCAGCTATCAGCTTTTCACTGACGGCTGAAGGCTACAGACTATGCTGTTATTTCTGCACAACTCCTAAGAGCATCTTACTTAAGGGCAAGCTCAGTAAAGTTACTGAGTGCCGAAGCTGACTGCTCATCATCACAAGGATATGCAGCGTTAACGGGTTGCGTAACAGCGATCGCTGCCTTCTCTCGTTAATTGCATTACGCTCGACGCAACAGCGTTGGAATGCTGTGGTAGAGCGTTTTCATCAAAATTTTATAAGACACCCTGGTTTTTAGGCTTCTAGAAGGAAATTTTCATACCAGCTTAAAGAAGCGACATAACTTCAGTACCTGTATGAAGGCTGTAACAAGTTGCCTTACTTCACGGTTGTCATCCTCTTGCGGTGTGTTGTTTAGTCTACATAATTACATTGATCACCCGTAAGGGGGAGCCATCATCCTACCGTCAGCAGACCCAACTGCTTGCACTGAACTGATCAGGGTTTTAGGGTTTAACGACCCAGCTTTAACTCTTAATGCAAAGAAGTTGTCTTTCCAGATAGGAATCATGTTGAATCTGAAGCCCTCCAGTGACTCTAATCGACGCGCACTCAAATTTCTAGAGAAAAATCCTTCACTCTCTCAATGCCTGCTTGAAGACTGTGGTCCCAACCTCAGCCAAGTAGCAACTATTATTGAACCTGTTTTAAATGCTTCTAGTCGCTGTGAAGTTAGTTCTTTTTACATTCAGGCAGTGACCACTGGACGCACTGCTTTTTTGACGACTAACTTACCGGACGATCGCGCGACGCATGTCACTTCAGTGGGTGCCAGTTGGTTAATTGGTCGCAACAGTACTTGCTCAATTGCAATTAAAAGCACGTCCATTTCCCGTTGCCATGCCGTTATTGGGCATTGTCCCGATCGCGGCTTCTATATTATGGATGTGGGCAGCAGCAACGGTACCTTTGTCAACTGCCGTCGTTTGGCTCCTCTAGAGCAGCGCTTGTTGAACGATGGCGATTTGGTTGAGTTGAGCCATACCCGCGTTGAGTTTTTCATCTCTGGTCAAAGTGGTCGCAATCCTGCTCACCAAGACACACAGGTTTAAATCTCTAGACAGATAGGTGCTCTAGCCACAATGATAGGGCACCTTACAGACTATCCACTCTAAAACCGATCGCTCGATCTAACAGCAAACGTACTGTCCTAATTCTTTGCTTGAGCTTCCTGATACATCATTTCTTGAAATTGAATGATGTCTTGTTGGGGATCAGCATGGCTGACTTTGAGTTCCAGGCGATCGCCCGGTGTTACAGGTCGGGTAAAGCGCATCGGCAGCTCAATGCCCAAGTCTTCTAGAAGCACTAAGCCAAGGTTCTCGTGTTCTCTAAGCCAGCGAAGCATTAAAGCATCCCAGACTTCATCTGCATTGCGCCGCAGAAACTCTAGCCCCCAATAGCGATTGGTCTGACGCTCTACAAGAACAGCTTCGTAGGCAGCCGAACTAATGCTTAAGATCAATTCTTTCATCACTTCGGCAGAAAAGGGGAGTGCGGCACCCCGGAGATGTGCCTTGATCTGAAAGTGCGCTAACAAATCGCTGTAGCGACGAATCGGTGAGGTCACCTGGGTGTAATTATCCAGTCCCAAACTGGCGTGGCGAGCGGGAGTGATGCTCAACTCACTGCGAGGCATACAGCGCCGAATCGCACAAGAGCGCACTGGTCCTGAGGGGAGTTGCAGCAGTTCTTCTTCAGACGGCAATTCGGGCTGCGGCTGGTGACGAAACGGCAGCGGTAGATTGTATGCTCGACCATAGTGAGCCGCAACCTCACCCGTTAAAATCATCATCTCCGCCACAAGCTGACGCGCTAACGAATCGTTGAGCACTTGAATCGTAATTTCATCGTCATAGACTTTAATCGACGATTCTGGCATGTGAATACTGATTGCGCCCTGAGACTGTCGCCATACTTGACGACGCTTTGCCCACTTTGCGATCGCCTCTAGCTCTGACTCTGCCTGCACACCCAGCTCCAACATCTCATCCACATCATCGTAGGTCAGGCGATAGGTCGCCTTGATGAGGCTGGCATAAATGCTGTAGTCCTGAATTGCGCCTTCTGGACTCAAAATCACGCTGAAGCTGAGGGCACAGCAGGTGCGCCCTTGCACCAGGCTCATCGGTCCTGTAGCTAACTCGGTCGGGAACATGGAAACCATGCCCGTTGGCAAGTACAGCGTCGTGATGCGGCGACGTGCCTCTAAATCGAGTTCATCACCTGGATGCATCCAACGAGTCGGGTCGGCAATGTGAATCCACAGTCGTTGGACACCATCAGCAAGGTATTCCAGGCTCAGACCGTCATCGATTTCGAGCGTGCTTTCATCATCAATGGTATAAACCTTGAGATGGGTTAAATCCAGGCGATCGGCATTCAAGTCAGGCGGCGGAGAGGTCAGACAACGATGTGCCACATCCAGTACCCTGGGAGGAAAGTGAACTGGAATCTGACTGCGACGCAACGCTAAGTTCTCGTGAGGACTCCATAGCCCTATCTCGACCAACAGTTGAAGCGCAGCCTGGGATGTCTCAGGTCGTTTTAAGTGTAACAGGGTTTCTAGAGCAGAGACGCGCTGAGTCGCCTCTTCACCGAACGTGGCAAATCGTTCAAGAGCGTCCAAACGAGGGCGATCGCTGCTGAGCCATTCAATGGGTTGCCCTGCCAGAGCATGTTCAACTCGTGCCAAAAAGCCTTGCCATTCCTGCTCACGCTGCGCTTCCATGTCAAGCTGATGCTTCAGCTCCAGCACCTGAGCAGTGGGGCGAGGTTCGTAGCGATCGCCCTTCAGCTTAAAGTAAAGCTTGTCATCGCTTAAAAGCCAATGGGCAGCGTAATTAAGAGCTGCATTTTGGTCAGAAAAGAGTAGCAATGCCATTGCTGCCGGGTCAACGGTTTCACCCTCTTCTACCAAAATTTCCCAGGCAACTTCCAGGTTAGACGGATCGATATAGGGCTGAATTTCTTTTAGGAATTGCGGAATGGCAGACGGCTTGTAGTTGCCACCCACTTCATAGGTGATTTGTCGGGGGTGCAACGTATGCGCCTGACCGCGATCATCGGTTACAATCCAGTGCTTTTTGCCCTCTGGACGCTCGGCAACCGCAAGACGACGCTCACCACTCAGACGAAATTCAACAAGAGATCCCTTCTCCATTGAGGTGCGGGGGTAGGATGAAAGGTACAGTGCCAAGATGCTGATTGGGTGGCGATCGATCGCCAGTGCTCAGCTTAGAGCTTCGGATGACCGAAGATGCAGTCTAAAAGAATCCTGTATCCAGTACCCTACACCCTATTCCCTCAAAAACCACCGACTTAGCCTTCCTGGTTCACGAAGGGCAACAAAGCTAAAATACGCGCGCGCTTGATGGACTGCGTAAGGGCACGCTGTTGCTTAGCAGTAAGACCTGTAATGCGACGAGGCAAGATCTTACCGCGCTCGGTAATAAATTTGCGGAGCAGATCAACATCTTTGTAGTCAATGGGGTCTTCGGGCTTGACTGGCGAAACCCGGCGGCGAAAATACGTCATGGTCAGGAATGGTTGTTGGTTGCTAGTGGTTGGTTTTTAGTGAGCCAGCAGGAGAGCGATCACACCAGGAAAGCTGCACCTCAAGGATCGCTCCTGTTGACGTTACTTAATCTCTTTGTGCACTGCATGTTTATTGCAGTGTGGACAGAACTTGTTCAGCTCGATCCGTGCAGTGGTATTGCGACGATTTTTGGTGGACGTGTAGCGAGAGACTCCCGGCGATCGCTTGGCAGGGTTGGTGCGGCACTCGGTACATTCCAGCGTAATTACAATGCGGACACCTTTACTCTTAGCCATAATCCTACAAAATCAGTGAAGAAGAACGAATTACACACAGTCTTTCATTATTTCACACGATCGCCCAGTTGGGCAACCATCCTTTTTAGCTTGATGTCAAGTGAATAGCCTCGATGGGTTTGAATGATCACAGTACGGGCGATGCGATCGTGCCACGCTTGCCGAAATTCGTCGTCCAAAAACGCTAAGCCACAATCGATCACCAGCGGGATCGGTGCTACCAGAATGAAACCATTCGTCGGGCTAAGGTTCACCAAGCCAAGCAAAATGAGCAAACTCCCTACGCCAGTCAGGGTTTCGCGCTTAGTCAGCTCCAATAGACCTGGCATTGCGCGTCGCTTCGGGTCAAGCACTTTCATGTCCAAAGCCCACCGTCCTAAGCTCTGCCCCTGGTTTTTCACCACAAGAACGACTCTCAGCCCGTACCAGCTCAGAAGGTAGAGCGGAATGATGGCACTGGCTCCACCCAGAGCACTTAACAAGGACGCTGCACCAAAATCGATCGCAAATGCCGCCACGCGTCGATCGTTTGGCACCCTGGGAAAGCGCTGGGGCGAACCTAAATCACTACGCATCGGCAAGCCAAAGGAGACTCATCATATTCTAAGCGCGAAGGCGCTTGTTCAATAACAGCCTAAGCGCGAAGGCGCTTGTTCAATAACAGCCTAAACGCGAAGGCGTTTGCTCGGTCACAGCCGCACACCGCATGAATCAAGAAAAATCGGTTTCAGGCTCCGTCTCTAATTCAGTGCGAGGTGTATCTGTTTCGCTCACAACAAATGTCTCCGTTTTCAAAGCTGGATGGTCGATCGCGGTCCCTGTGTCTGACCACATATCATTGGTTAAGGAGTCAGCACTGTCTGTGCTCGTACTATCGCTTTGAAACGGCTCGATCGCAGCTTCAGCAGGCTTTGAGTGAGTTGCCGTTGCTAATGTTGGTTGCACGTCTGGAATCACAGAGGGCAGGATCTGCTTAAGCTGTAGCCCTATGATCGTAAAACTTAGACGCACGTCCTCAAGCGGATGGGGACGCGTTGTTGCAAACGCTGACTCGCTCGATAGCATGACACTAGCCACACTCATGGGCACTTGCACAAAGAGATTGCAGGCAAAGAAGGCAGCAGCGGCTAGCAGTAACCCCAAACCATGCGAAGCGGGCAAGAAGGAAACCGAAGTGACCGCGATCGGTGCAATGTCGTAGATTTTCTCTAGTACAACAAGCAGGGCGATCGCTACCAGTACCGCTAGAATCCTGTTACGAGGCAGTTTGAACAATGTCAGCAAGCGTCGCTGTTCGTCAGTTAGTGCGTCTGGTTTTACACTCGCTGCCATAAGGCTAAAGATGTAGAAGGGACGTTGCCACTGCATCCACAGAATAGGCACAACTCCTATAGCAGCCACTAGCAGAAGCTCTAGCCAAACTGGTAAAAAGGGATCACCTAGCGCAAATCCGATCAAGCACCCCTCTAAAAAAAGGGGAAAGGCTGCCAGTCCTGCAAGGTGAATCCAGAGATAGGGGTCAGACCAGAAAGAGCGCATAGCAAATTTCACTCAATAGAGTCATGTCGAGTATAGAGCTTGACAGGTCGTGCCTTCCTCTTGCTACCGAATGCTCTGCCTTTCACTGTTACCTTCAGCAGAATGACAGCCTCCAAGTATCTTGCCGATCAACCGAATCGCCGTTGAAAGAAGATCAAGAAGAACTCTGTCTATGACTCACCGCACCGACGATGGTGTTGCTAAAGCCTGACGTTGCTGTTTGATGGACTGTAACTGCTGCAAAAGTGAATCGGCTTCCGCTTGAAGATGAAGAAATTTGACTTGCTGATCCAGTTGATACTGGGACTTCATTGCTTCAATCAAACGAGAACGCTGCTGATCAACCACCGCTGCTTTGAGGTTTGGCGCTTGTGTTTGATCCTGCTGCGTTTGATCCTGCTGCGTTTGGGTATCGGACACGCGAATTGGGCTATCAATCATCAGGGCTTACCTAGTCATTTGTACTCACTCACACCGCAGGTATTATCTTAACCTGAACTTTACAGAAAATTGTAATTGGTTACATTGGCAAATTGTAAATTTAAGAGCCAGTTTTCTAACTGGGCAAAACTACGGAATTTAGAAAGCTTGTGTCGATCGCCCTCCTGCAAGACCAGCTTTGACTATCGACGGTTAACTGTGACGCGAGTTGCATAGAGCAATCCTTGAGAGAACTGCACGCGATCAGACCGACGAAGGGAAGGGATGTCAGGCGATCGAGGTAAAATGAGCGTTCAAGGCTAAACTACCACTAACGCCTTTGCCAGCCATCATCTGTTGCTAGACCACCAACATATTGGTTTAACGGCAAAGAGCAGTGGTCAGTGAAATTGCCTTTTACAAACCTGCTTAGTTCGATCGCGTAACTCCTGTGACCATAGCTTTATCGACTGATTCCCAAAGCCAATCTGGACAATCGACTCACCATGCTGGCTCAACGGCGCAAGCTGGCTGGCGTGGACTCATTGAAGCCTATAGACCATATCTACCCGTTACACCTGAGACACCCGTTGTAACGCTGCATGAAGGCAATACACCCCTGATCCCCGCACCTGCGATCGCAGCTCAAATTGGTCGGCAAGTCACAGTTTTAGTGAAGTATGACGGCTTAAATCCAACCGGAAGCTTCAAAGACCGGGGTATGACGATGGCAATTTCTAAGGCAAAGGAAGCGGGAGCAAAAGCCGTGATTTGCGCCAGTACAGGCAACACCTCTGCGGCGGCGGCTGCCTATGCCCGTCGCGGTGGCATGAGAGCGTTCGTGCTGATTCCAGAAGGCTACGTCGCCTTGGGCAAGTTAGCGCAGGCGTTGCTCTATGGCGCAGAAGTAATGGCAATTAAAGGGAATTTTGACCAGGCACTGAGCATTGTACGAGAAATGTCCGAACATTATCCTGTAACATTGGTCAATTCGGTGAACCCCTATCGCTTAGAAGGGCAGAAAACCGCCGCGTTTGAAATTGTCGATGCACTGGGCGATGCGCCTGACTGGCTCTGCATCCCAGTTGGCAATGCAGGCAATATTACCGCTTACTGGATGGGCTTTTGCCAGTATCACCAGGAGCAACGCTGCACGAAACTGCCACAGATGATGGGTTTTCAAGCAGCGGGAGCCGCCCCATTCATTACTGGACAACCTGTGGCGCATCCAGAAACACTCGCAACGGCGATTCGGATTGGCAATCCAGCAAACTGGGAACGCGCGATCGCCGTCCAGCACGCCAGCCAGGGCAAATTCACCGCTGTCACTGATGCCGAAATCCTCGACGCTTACCGTCTGTTGGCGGCTGAAGAAGGCATTTTCTGTGAACCTGCCAGCGCTGCATCTGTCGCTGGATTACTGAAAGTCAAAGAACTGGTTCCTTCTGGTGCCACTGTCGTATGCGTCTTGACTGGCAACGGGCTTAAAGATCCAGATACTGCCATTACACACAGCAATAACCAGCTTCACCAAGGCATTGAGCCAGAGTTGAACGCAGTAGCACGAGCCATGGGATTTTAAGAGAAAGGCTGAACGCTAAAGGTGTAGAGTTTAAGAACTTATTAAAAGACGGGGTCGATCGCATTTCTCTGTGTATTTTTAGGGAGCAAGATACCTCCTAACTGCGTCTCTAGCCCTATGGGTAGTCAGCACTGTTTGACTCCGTAGGGCTTCTATCTGGCTTAGAGTTCTAGCGCGATCGCGTCACCTCAACAACGATGGCACCGCCAAAGTCTGGAATCGGTGCGGCTGGTTTGCACAGCCGTACCTGTACTTGCTGCACAGGTATAGAAGTAGTTAGATCGGCTGAATGTAGCACTGCCTCTGCGATCGCAACTGCCAAGCGCTCCAGTAGCGTAAACTTTGAGGTTTTCACCAGCGTTTGCACCGTGGCAATCACGATCCGGTAGTCCAGGGTATCGCTCAGACAATCAGTTTGCCCAGCTAAAGCCAGGTCTAACCACAGCGTCAGTGCTACCTCAAACCATTGCCCCAAGACCTGCTCTTCAGGCAGAGCGCCTGTATAGCCATAACAACGAATGCCGTTTAAGTGAATGCAATCCATAATTTGAGCCTTAGACCAGAAACGGTGGATGTCAGCAATAACGACTCAGGTTATTAAGCCAACGCTTGCCTTGAACAACATTAAAAATCAGTCTAAGCCAGGAGGTCAGCACGGTTTAAGGTTTTATCATCCAAAGCCTAACGCCTCTTTTGAGAAAGAGGGTTGACAGAATCGTTCTCTTTTGAGAAGCTAAAGATCGTCTGAATTCGCGGGTGTGGCTCAGTGGTAGAGCGTCACCTTGCCAAGGTGAATGTCGCGCGTTCGAATCGCGTCACCCGCTTACTCCCGAAAAAGGCAGCTTCTTTAAAGGTAGTGATTTGTCCTCAAGTCTCTTGCCATGCAGCGTTGTTCTACAACGTTAGCTGTCACCCATTGGAGTGGAAAATTCGTTCTGTTTTTTGCCTGGAGCAACATATCATTCAGCTCCACAACAAGAAGGAAGATTCACCTTTTCCAGTGTAGGGTTGCTCTTTTTGCCTAGAGTCATTTGCTAAACTGACTATGATTCCGCCCCGCGATGATAGTTTAAAGACGGGTTAGCTGAAGTGTGCTTGCCCACCTTAAATGCTATGTTTCAGCGTTTACTCATTTGCACAGATTTTGAGGATGGCTTGCATCGCCTCGTCAATTTTGTGCCGAGCTTTGCGGCAGGTGGTGTGGAGCGACTGGTGTTTCTGCACGTCATTCCGTTTGAGGACTGTGACGGTGTACCACGAGTCAATGCGAAGAAGGTTGAGCGGGTACGCGATCGCCTGAGCGTTGCCCTTAGCCACACAACCGCAAGCATAGATGTGCAGGTGGAGGTGGAGTCTGGTCGTTCGGTTGACCTGATCTTGAGGGCTGCCAAAAAGCACTCTGTGGACTTAATTCTGGTTGGCACGCCAACTCGTAGCTTATTAGCAGAAAAGCTTTTTGGCAGTACAACAGCCGAGCTTTTGCAACACCTCGCCGTGCCGCTGATGATTTTGCGACCGCAGTTAATAGCAACTTATACGTCAGAAGAGCTAGATTTACGCTGTCGTCATCTCTTCCGCTACTTACTGGTGCCCTATCACGGCAGTGACGCATCAAAGTACTTGATTCAACGGCTCAAGGAAAGCCTTCGACAGCCGACGATCGGGCAGCGGTTACATTTGTGCTGGGTTGTAGAAGGGTTGCGGCGGCGAGATGTGCCAGTCGATTACCAGCTTGAGCAGGCACAGAAGGAACTGGAGACGATCGCCGCTGATCTGGCAGCGTTGAATGTGTCGATCGATGCCGTTGAAGTGCGGGAGGGCGACCCGATCGTTGAAGTGCTGACAGCGGCACAAATGGCAGATGTCAGCGCGATCGTCACGGCATCCAATAGCCCAAACAAGCTGTTGAAATGGTCTGTACCCCAATTCACCGATGAGTTATTGCGACGAAGCTGGCACCCCATTCTCTACTTCCCACCCCAACGCTAGACCTGAAACTCAAAGGTTGTGTTTCAAACTGCTGGACTGCTACCGTCCGAAAGACGAGCCACCGGGATCTTTTTCCATTTCGATCGTAATGCGTGGTTTCAGCTTCTCAAACTCTGCTTTCAAGAGATTTTTGCTGAGGGTGGGCTGTCCTACCGAGCGATACGATTGACTGGTGATGATCCATTCCTGAAGCTGTAATTGCTGCGATCGGTTGATCGTAATTGTCATAGCGTGCAGGCACACGTCCGGTTGCTCCAGAGCAAACAGCAAGACCTGATACTCACCTTTTTCACTCAACAATCGGATTAGCTCTTGACCGTGTGGTGTTTTGAGATCCAGGTAGCAAGGCAACCAGCGTGGACCCTGCTCTTGATTGTTCCTGCCATTGTTCTGACTGCGCTTGCGGTTGTAAATGCCTGTAATCCACAGCAGCGTCGGATGGGGCGACATGGCATAGAGGAAATTTTTGTAGATGACATTGTAGAGTTTATACACCTGCAAGTTTTGAATTTCCAACTGGGGTAGCATGACCCATACGGCTGGGATGGTGCTCCTACCCGTTGTTAGGCTTTGAGCGAAGACAATTTGCGCCGTCGGCTTATCTTGGGGCCAAGTGGCAACTTGATAAACCTCCTCAACCTGTGGGGGACGATTGGACAGCGGCTCTAGTAAGCTCTCCAGGGGTTTTCGCTTCAAGATTTTGTCGAGGTCTTTCGCTGCACGCACACTTTCGCTGTAGCGCTGTTCTAACGGCTCTAACGCTTTGAGCACATCCACGATCGACTGTGGGCGATCGCGGGGCGTTTTTGCCAGACAGCTCATGACCAAATTTTCTAGCGCTTTCGGTAGCTTCAGACTTGGATCAACCGCTTCAAACGATCGCGGCGGCTGAGAGTGATGCGCTTTGTACCAAGCACCAAAGGCGTGCGTTTCGACATGCAACGGCATTTTACCCGTGAGCATCTCGTACATCATCACGCCGAGACTGTAAATATCGGAGCGTGAATCGAGTTCCCGACCTTCCATCTGCTCTGGCGAGGAGTATGCCAGTGTGCCCATGTAGGAGCTTGTTTGTTCACTATCAGCCTGAAGGAGTTTAGAGATGCCGAAGTCAAGAATTTTTACCAGCTCACCCAGGCTGGCATCCCGGCTCACCAGAATGTTGCTGGGTTTAATATCACGATGAATGATGGGGTACACGCTACCGTCAATGACAATACCCTGATGAGCACACTGTAAACCGAGCGAAATTTGTCGAGAAAGGGTCAGGAAGCGCGGAAGCGGAAGCGGCTGATTGTTGATAACTTCGGTCAGGCTTTGCCCCTGCAAATACTCCATGACGTAAAAGGGCACATCTTCTTCCTTGTAGTCTGTCACGCCGTAATCGATGACGTTGACGATGTGAATGCTTTTACGACCAAGCTGGGCGCATGTGCGGGCTTCGCTCTTGAAACGATCGCGCATTTTGGGGTTAAGGAGCGTTTGAGACAGAAACTTCACCGCAATAACACCACCCAGCAGCGTATCTTCTGCTCGGTAAACTCGCCCCATTGCGCCTTTGCCAATCAGCTCAGCCAGTCGATAACGGTTAGCAAGCAAGCGTCCAAGGTTGGAATCTGTCGTCATAGTTCACGCTAAGAGAGGCATTGTTGCACCTGCTCGTTCAGGTGTAACAACGTTCAAGGTCAACAACATAATCGCCAGTGATGCAAGAGTCTCTATCGTTGGATCTAATCTCTATGATTAGTAATCCCGTAAAATTCATTTTAGCGATCTCGGTTGCGATCGTTGACGTGTCTTCTTGTCAACGATCCCGCTTTATGTAAGCAAACGCAGCTTGAGTCAGTACAGCATTCTGCTTGACTGTTAAGTATCAATCAACTAAATATCAATCAACGTGCCGCTCCAGGGTTGCTTCCATTGTGCTGGTGAGGTAGTGCCCTGCCATAATGCCGCTGGACAGATAGTATTTGTTGTCATCCATGCGGTACAACGTTTCAAAGCCGCTGCGACGCTGGCGATCGCCCAGTACCCAATACCGCTGCACGATCGATTCTTGAGCAACCCAGCCTTCGCCCTCAACACGACCCAGTAAGCTGTGCTGGAGCACAAATGTATACTGGCGCTCTCCAGCATCCAGTCGCCCCCGGTACTGAAAGGAAATTTCTTCGCGATCGGCACCTGGAAACGAGAGCTTTGTCACCATCGTAAACCAGTCATCCCGGCTCCAGCCGACCAACATTTTGCCGATGACAGTAAGGGGCATGCCGTTGCGTTCGAGCCAGTTGCCCTGAAGCGACCAGCGTCCTGCCTCCATTAAAAAGGTGTGAGCCACAGCGCCATCCCTTACTTTGCTTGCTTCTTGCGATGCTGGTCTTTGTGGTAATTCATGCTATCACGCGCCCAAGTCGCTCACCTGGTTAATTTCCCCTAAAAGCACAGCATTTGCAGCGCCAGTCACAGCGGGAAGATTGCCAGGAATACCCAGTTGTCGCCAGTAGGCGAGTACGGCAAAGGCAATAGCTTCCTTAAAATCGGCGTTTAGACCGACATCATCCGTTGTTAAAACAGGGATGGTTCTTAGCCGTTGCTGCAAGCGCTGTTTCAAATATAAGTTCTTACTGCCCCCACCGCACAGCAGCACTTGATCAGGCAGTTGCGGTAGAAAGCTGCGGTAGCTGTGGTCGATCGATGCGACCGTCAATTCTGTCAACGTCGCTAACACATCGGCATGGCTGAGCGCGCGATCGTCCGCATCCACTAAGCACTGCTGCAAATAGGCGGCACCAAACCATTCTCGCCCCGTTGATTTAGGCGGGGGCTGCTGAAAAAACGGTTGCTGTAGCCAGTGATCCACCAGTTCAGTGCAGGGTGTACCACTCGCTGCCCAGGCTCCATCGCGATCGTAGGTTTTCGTGCCATTGGAGAACTGCTGCACTGCCAGATCGAGAAGGACGTTACCAGGTCCAGTGTCCCAGCCGAGAGGAGAAAGGGGGAGTGGGGAGTGGGGAGTGGGGAGTAGGGAAGAGTTTTGAGTTGACGCTGACCGCTGACCGCTGACCGCTGACCGCTGACCGCTGACCGCTGGCAAATACGCCACATTCCCAATGCCGCCAAGATTCTGTACACAGCGATTATAGGTAGGATGACTGAGAAGCACGACATCCACAGCAGGCACAAGTGGCGCTCCATGCCCGCCAACAGCGATATCAGCGGCACGAAAGTTGCTGATGGTAGTAATGCCTGTTGCTTGAGCGATCGCGGCTCCGCGTCCCAATTGCAGGCTGTAGCCGAGGGAGTGAGGAGTAAGGGGTAAGGAGTGAGGAGTAAAAACATTCCCGTCCTGCTCCCCCTGCTCCCTATGCTTCCCCCTCTCCCCTCTCTCCTCTCCTCTCACTTCCTTCGGTGGTCGATGATAGACCGTCTGCCCGTGCGAACCAATGAGATCGGCGGTAGGATACCCGGTTTGAATGGCGATCGCGGCTTGGGCAAATTGCTGGGCGATCGCGTCGTCCAGTTCTGCCAAATCTGCCATTGCTAGCGGCGCGCCACCACAGACCGCTAGGATTTGTTTGCGTAATGCAGCCGGATAGGGGTAGGTTGTACCAGCCAGCAGTTCGATTGTCAAGTCCGCAGTGGAGCCAGAAATGTTCACCAGAGCAGCATCGATGCCATCGACCGATGTACCACTGATTAAGCCAATTGCAAGCATTAAACTATGAAGGATCGGTTGCCCTTCAATCATCGTCTAACAACCAACTACTATCAACTAAAAACTTAAGTCGATGGTTTCTCAGTGGCGATGATATGAATATCAATATTCTTGAGCGATCGCAGTAGTTTTTGCGTTAAAGAGGTGCGCAGCATGGTTCTCCAGCGTGATCGCTGACTCTCGCCAATAATAATTTGACTGATGTGGTAGCTCTGGGCAGCCGTAGCGATCGCCGTCGCTACATCGTGATCCTTCACCCGAACAAACTGCCCACCAAACTCTTTACAGAGACTTTCGCAAGTTTCAATGTGCAGGCTTTCTTCTTTCGTCAGGAAGCGATCGGGATTATCGACAAACAGGCAGTACAGCGGACCGTGCATATAGCCTGCCAGCCTCGCCCCACGGCGGATGAGCTGAACGGCATTGGGATAAGTAGAAATACACACCAGCACTCGTTCATGAATGTTGCAGTGGGGTGCTTTCGCTGTCGGGGTGTTACTTTCCTCAAACGAATCTTCTTCAACGTTGTCAGCGACCTCTCGCAGTGCCAGTTCGCGCAAGGCAACCAGGTGGCGACGCTTGAAGAAATTTTGCAGCGACTGATCAATCTTTTCGGGCGCATAGATCTTGCCGTCTCTAAGACGTTCTTCCAGCGTTTCGGGCGTGATGTCAATGACAACGACTTCGTCGGCTTCGTCTAGGAGGCGATCGGGAATGCGTTCTCGCACCACCACACCTGTCAACCGAGCAACGGTGTCATTGAGACTTTCGATGTGCTGAATGTTGAGCGTCGAATACACATCAATCCCTGCTGCCAGAATCACCTCCACATCTTGATAGCGTTTCTCGCGTTCAGCACCGGGAACGTTGGTATGCGCCAGCTCATCTACCAGGACAAGCTGCGATTGGCGATCGAGTACAGCATTGGTATCCATCTCGGTCAGCGTCACGCCAGAACAGGTAATTTCTTGACGGGGCAACAGCTCTAGCCCGATCGCCTTCTGGATCGTTTCGGCACGGTTGTGCGTTTCCAACAGCCCAATGACGACATCAATACCTTCTTGCCGTAGACAATGTGCTTCTTCCAGCATCCGATAGGTTTTGCCCACGCCGGGAGACATCCCAATGAAAATTTTGTGTTTACCCCGACGCGCTGGGCGGATTAACGTGCTTTCCGTTGCAGGTGTGAAGGATTCGTACATTAAAAATGTGTTTATGCTGATAGCATTTCGGTACTTATTATAGCAGTCCCAAAGCAGTTGTGAGCGGAACTGAAGCCTTGAGCCATCAGCGGTCAGCTACCAGCTTTTCTCCGACCGCTGACCGCTAAGCGCTGCTAGTCATATTGCTTCTCACGATTCATTCAAGACCGCTACATAGTAGACGATGCGTCTAAAAGGCTAGTCTATATCTGCTGATATAAATTGCACCTAAACAACGGTCTCTATCTCATTTTAACTATCAGCAGCTAAAGAATTAATTAGCATTAGAGTGAGTGGTACTAGAGGCTCTGTTCCAGTTGAAAAGTATTCAAAAAACGCTCTTTGGTCAAGAAACGTCCGCACGCATTCGTTGGCTGATCGTTGGATCGTTTGCAGTTGTTTTACTGCTGGAATATACCACTCCGCCAGATTATGTCTTTGGATACCTATACATTTGTCCCATCCTATTAGCAAATGCACGGCTGAATCGAGCGAGAACGGTTCAGGTGACGCTGTTAGCGGCGTTTCTAACCATAGCAAACCTGTGGATTCCAGCCAATAAAGCAGTGGTTGCATCCACCGTTGCCGATCGGTTGATTGCAGTCATGGCGCTTATTGTCACTGGTGTTTTAAGCGATCGCATTCGTCGAAGTGAAGAGGCGATCGCGCAGCAGAAAGCACAGCTACAAGCACAAGAACAGCTTGCCGGAATGCGCGAAGACTTTGTTTCGACTCTGACACATGATTTGAAAACGCCGTTGCTGGGAGCGATCGAAACCATCAAAGCCTTTCAGCGTGGTGAATTTGGCTCAATTACAACCGCGCAGACCGTTGTGCTGAACACGATGGTACGCAGTCACCACACTACGCTGCAAATGGTCGAGACGATGCTCGATGTGTATCGTAATGATTCTGAAGGGTTGACGCTCAATCTTCAGCCGACTGACCTGGCGAGTCTGGCAGAAAACGTCCTGACGACTCTCCGTGAACTTGCCTTCACGCGTCGGATTCATTTGAGCCTGAGCTATGGCGAATCAGACTTTCGTCGTACCTTGTGGGTGGAGGGCGACGCGCTGCAACTACAACGGGTGTTTGCTAACCTGCTGACCAACAGCATTAACCATTCGCCCCGTGGCGGCAGAGTCGAAATTGTACTGGAATCACAGCCAAGTTACCAGCTCGTCAAGGTGTTGGATGAAGGGCAGGGCATTACACCGGATGAGCTACCGTTGTTATTCGAGCGGTTTTACCAGGGACACGGCGATCGTCAGGCAAAAGGCTCTGGACTAGGACTATACTTGACCCGGCAAATCATCGAAGCGCATCACGGAACACTTTGGGCAGAAAATCGATCGCCGCAGGGTGCTCTTTTTGGCTTTCGCTTACCGACAGCGGCAATGCCTGCTTCAATGGAGCTATAGCAGTCCTCAATCATGTATGAATTTAAGCGGTGAGCAGTCAGCCATCAGCTATCAGCGGTCAGCACGGGGACTCTAAAGCTGAAAGGTATAAACGTGTTGAATTGAGAGTTTTGCATAGCACGGTCTGCACGCATTTGCTCTCGTTCACAACTCGTCACTCAACGTTCAACACTTTCCATGAAACCTTCGCCTGTAAAAATTCTAATCGCTGAAGATGACGAGCTATTCCGGTTGGGACTGCGGATGCGGTTGCAGCAAGAAACCGATCTGGAGATCGTTGCTGAAGCGGAGGATGGCGAGACGGCGGTTGACCAAACAAAATGTCACCCGCTGGATCTGGTGTTGCTGGATGTGGGCTTACCAGGCATCGGTGGCATTGAAGCGTGTCGTCAAATTAAGCAGCAGCAGCCAGGTTTACCTGTTTTAGTGCTCACCTCACGTTCTGAAAAAAATCTGATTTCTCGTTTGATTGCGGCTGGGGCGCAGGGCTACTGCCTGAAAGGGATTGCCGCCGAGTCGCTGATTCTGGCGCTACGATCGGTCGCAGCAGGCGCATCCTGGTGGGATTCAACCGCTACGGCTGAAATTCAGGCAGCGTTTCAGGGGACGGCACTACCCGTGACACCCAAAATGGGTATACCGTCGATCAACGAGAATCCTTTGACACCACGAGAGCAAGAGATTCTCGCCCTGGTTGCGTCTGGCAAATCGAATCAAGAGATTGCCGAACTGCTTTACATCACCTCTGGCACAGTGCGAGTCCATGTGCATGCAATCTTAAACAAGCTGGATGTCCGCGATCGCACACAGGCGGCGATCGTTGCCTTACAAAAACATCTGATCAACTGAACAGAAACATTGACGAAGGCTATGTGGTAAATAAGGATGACTTTATCCGGAACCGCCCTATTGAGTCGTGATTTTTGATCTAGATAGGGAACGATAAACATCATCTAGGACATTTTTTGAGCCAATGAGTCAACTGTTTGGTCTGTTGCTGCTTCTGGCAGGCATCTATTTTTTGGGTCAGAACATCATCTTTTCGACCTACTACTCCCCCTACTTCTGGCGCAATCTACCAGCAGTAGGTTCGGTTTTAGCCATTATGGGTGGCGTGACCTCACTGCTGTTTTTTCGCCGTCAAACGGGTAGCTTTGGCTGGGCTTTATTGATTCTTGGCATTGTGTTTGTTTTTCTCAGCGGCGGCGTTGTGCTAAAGCCGACCAGCCTTTGGAGCTTTATGATTGCTTTTGCCGCGCTGATTTCGGGCTTCAAACTGTTAACTGAAGGCAGACTTCGCTTTTAACGGCAGCTTTCTAACCATTTGTATATTGGTTTTATACTCAACTGACCGACAATCTCATTGAAGAGAGGCAACCTCCTGTCTACCTGGCAGGAGGTTGTCCTATGTTTGACAAAATGAGTGGAACGTTGGCAAGTGATACCAATTCTATAAAATCGCCCTACAGATTCGTTTTTGCGACTGATCGCTGACCACTGACCGCCAGCCGAAGCTTGCCTGTATAGCCACAGTTTCGTGAAATGGTATGACGATCGCAGGCATTGTTCACTGTGTGTTGGGCTTCCAGGTGCCGTGAAAACCAAGCGGCACAACGGCGGGTAAAGCTAATGTGCAAACGGGTTCATCCTCCAGGCGATCGCTGTTGAAAATCCAGGCTTCGCTACGGTCAGTCTGACCGTCATACACCACGGTCAGAAGCCAGCCCTGACTAGCATTCCCAGCATCGGGCGCATAGATGGGTTCGCTGGTATAGCGATTGGCACCCAGATCGGCTTCGGTAAGCGTGGCGGTTTGATAGTCGTAACGGGCGATCGCGCCAAAGAGATCATGCCGCAAATCGGCATCAGGGCGGCGGACTGAGAGATACGTATAGCGTGACGGCTGCCCTACAAACTGCGGCTGCACGGTGGGAAATTCACAGCTACGACTCACGACTTCATCCAGTTCCAGAACCACGCCCGTCTTTGGTTCGAGTCGCAGTCGCCACAGCGTTCCCTTAGCAGCCGTTTGGGTCTGCCCGGTTGCCACTTCTTTAAGAAATTGGTTGGTCTGGAAGTCTTCGTAGCGCACAAAGTCGAAGGCGATCGAGCCATCGTTAAGTACCCCACCGTTGCCAAAGTGCCACTGATACCAGGGTGCGACTTCAGTGCGACTAACAACTTCGAGCGTGGTGCGATCGACCACAATGATTTCTGTGCCCTTTTCTGGTTGCCAGGTCAGCGCGTCACTGTAGCTTTTCAGTTTCGCCAGCAGCGGCAGCGCATTCAACCGCACAGGCGGCACACAGAACACCAGATACTGACCTGCCAGCACACAGTCGTGAATGAGAGGCAGTCCTTGAAGCGGTATCTTGCCAGTCTGTTTGACATTGCCGCTGGCATCGCTACGGTAGATATTCAGTGTGCCGTTTTGCCCAAAGCTTATCCCAAAGTTGAAAATGTCACCCGTCTGCGGATCGCGTTTGGGATGTGCTGAATAAGCACCGCCCTCCAACCCATTGAGATCGTCGAGTCCCAGCGTTTCGAGCGTATCTAGCGTTAAGGCGTGGGGTAGTCCACCTTCCCATAGGGCAAGCAGTTTGTCGGGCAGCGCCAGCACGGAGGTATTCGCCGCATTTTTCAGACCTTTGTTGAACCGCTCCCACCAGTGACCGGGCGGCAACATGCCATAACCACTGTGCAGAAACGTGCCAGCCTGCGTTTCTGCCTGATACGCGGCAGTTTGCACATAGCGATACACGCCTGTTGCCTCTGCACCCGTAAAATGTAGTCCCAGAATGCCGCCATCACCATCAAACCAGTGCCCCACCCGTTGCCCATTCCTTTCCAATGTGGTGGGTCCATTGCGATAAAGCGAGCCGCGCAAACCCGGAGGCAACGCTCCAGACAAAACGGTAAGGGGAACGAGACCAAACTCGGTAGCAGGTCGAAGCACGGCGTTTGCCCAGGCTGCGGTTTTGGTGGGTTGAACTGTACTTACCATGACTAGATTCCTTTGTGTAAATGGTGGTTACGCTTGCACTTGCTTGCTGTCTTCGGTTGGTCGATCGCCTGCTATTGGCTCGATCGACTCAATATCGCTTCTGCCTCACACTGCACTCCTTCCGTATCGCAAAACAATCCTTTTGTTTTGCCCGACAATCCTTCTGTATTGAGCAACATTGCTTCTGCATCGCCCTACAATCCTTCTGCATCGCCTTATATTGCTTCTGTATTGAGCAACATTGCTTCTGCGATCGACGACATTCCTTTCAGATGCACCCAATTTTGTGATGCTGAGCGCTAGTTAAAACTAAACAACAGCGCGGTTCAGCTAGCGTTCGGTTGCAATCGTCCCCGTGCCGTATCACGTCGTCCGGTGACAGGGACATGATGAGTGGCAGCCGCTAACCCAAACACAGGCATATTGGCGTAGATTGATTCATGCTGCCCCGGTTGAATGAGATAGGTTTCGTGCCAGATGCCCACGCTGCCATCGGCACCGATCGCCTGATTAAACCGTTGCCACGCGGCTGCATGAGGGTCAGAAGGATTGCGGGCAAACTGTTCTAGATCCGCCATCGATCGCCAGTACTGAATAAAGCCGATGCCGCGCCAATAGAGAAACATTTCTGCACTCAAGAAGCCCTTTTCGGGATGTTCTTTGAGCGATCGCAGCATCGGTGTCATCGCCCTTGCCGACGGCATCCATTTAGAAAACGCAAAGAGCCGATTAAGCCGCAAACCAATGAGAAAGACAACGAACGGTTCATCTGTTTGAGCGGTAAAGCGTCCGGGTCGAACGTGAGCCATTGCGATCTCCTAGATAAGTGACAGGATGGCGTTAATCGTCGGGCAGGTGTCTCATCTGCCGAGTTAATATGCACTTAATTGCATTTGATGCTACTATAAGCGCAACAAATTGCATATGTCAATACGCGAATATGCAATTTGTTGAATATATCGAAAAACAACGATGGCACTTCCTCAAGCAATCCTGGCGCTGCTGGTCGATCGTCCCCAAAGCGGGTACGACCTCACCAAAAACTTTGAAAAATCGGTGGGCTGCTTCTGGAAAGCTACTCACCAGCAGATCTATCGAGACCTTGCCAAACTTGAGGCGCAAGGCTGGGTGCAAGCCGAAGCAGTACCCCAAGAGGGTCGCCCCGACAAAAAGCTTTACACCATCACAGCACTGGGCAAACAGCACCTGACTGATTGGATTGCTGAACCCTGTGACACAACAGCCGTCAAAGAAGCCTTGCTGATCAAAGTCTTCGTCGGTGCAATGGTGCCCTCACACGTCATTCAGCGGCAGCTTGAGCAACACCGCCAACTGCATCAAGCCAAACTCGCTGGCTATCACCAAACGGAAGCAACGTTTTTCCAAAACCCTGAAACACTGCCTGCCAAGGCAAGGCTGCAATACCTTGTCCTCCGCAACGGCATTCGCTATGAGACCTATTGGATCGACTGGTGCGAGGAGGCGATCGCTTATTTGCAAACAGTCAGCGGTCAGAATTAACTCAAAACCCTAGCGGTCAGCCGTCAGCCGTCAGCGGTCAGCACTCGAAATCAATCCAAAACTCAGAACTCTTAGCCTTCTGCCTCCTGCCTTCGACCTCCTGCCTTCGTTCAGAATTTCCTGACTCATTCACACCATCTTCTGTCTGCTAATATATTTAGGTTGTTCAGGTTGATAGCATCGTTGAGTCAGTCCATAGACCTGCCTAAGGTAGACGATTTTTTACAAGAACTGGCGACCATTCAGCAAACTGGCTCGAAGCGGATTGCGCTGCTAGGCTCTCGTCACGTTCCCATCACACATCAGAATTTGATCGAAATGATGAGCTATGCCTTAGTGCTAGAGGGCAATCGCTTAATCACATCCGGTGCAACAGGAACGAATCAAGCGGCAATCCGGGGTGCCATGCGAGCCGATCCAACGCTGCTGACAGTCATCCTGCCTCAGAGTATGGAACGTCAGCCACGCGAATCGCGTGAGCAGCTAGAGCAGGTAATGCATCTGGTAGAGAACCCCAGCAACGATACGCTGTCTTTAGCAGAAGCCAGTGCCCTCTGCAACGCAGAGATTGTTTCTCGCTGCCAGCAACTTATTTGCTTTGCGTTCCACGATAGCCAAACGCTGCTCACAACCTGTCATGATGCGGAAGATCAGCGCAAGATTGTCACGTTGTTCTATTTTGATTAGGTTTATTTCGATTCAGCGATCGACGCAGCTTTTTAGATCCCCGACTTCTTGAAGAAGTCGGGGATCTTGTTTTTACTCTTAGAACTGGTCTTTCATGCCGCGTAGACGGGCAAAGGTTTGGATGTCGTTTTCGGCTTTGACGGTCGATCGCAGCCCCCGATCATCCCACCGCAAAAACGGATTGGTGCGTTTTTCTACGCCTAAGTTTGACGGGATAGTGGCTTCATAGCGACTGCGGGCAGTTTTTACGTCTGCCAACCGCTGTGCAAGCGCTACGTTAGCGCGATCGACTGTGAAAGCAAACTCCAGGTTTTTCAGCGTATACTCATGGGCGCACCAAACGCGAGTCTCATCTGGCAAAGCACGGAGCTTGCCAAGGGAATTGACCATCTGCGTAGGTGTGCCTTCAAACAGCCTGCCGCATCCGCCTGCGAAGAGGGTGTCGCCACAAAACAAATCACCTGCTTCATTGCCGATCGTTGGCGCAAAGTAGTAGGCGATATGAGCGCGAGTATGACCGGGCACGAACAGCACGTCGGCTACGCGATCGCTAAATGAGACATGATCACCGTCCTGCAAAAACACGGTTTGCCCCGGAATTCTACCTCGATCGTCTGCGCCACCATAGACAACAGCGCCAGGAAACTGCTGTAACAACTTAGAATTGCCGCCTACATGATCCGCATGGTGGTGAGTATTGAAGATTGCCACCAGCGTTGCACCCAGATCGTCTAACTGACGCAAAACAGGGCTTGCCTCAGCCGGATCAACGACTGCTGCAATGTTCTGCTCTCGATCGTGCAGCAAAAAGATGTAATTGTCAGATAGCGCTGATAGCCGATAAACCTGCATCACGCGGTCTTCCCAAAACGTAATGGCACCCGTTTACCTTAACAGGGAAGAGAGGGGTGAGGAGTGAGGAGTGAGGAGTGAGGGGAGAAAGTTTCGAGTTTTGAGTTAATCCTGACCACTGACCAAACTTTTAGCCTTTAGCCTACTGCTTCGCAGAAGCAAGCTACATCCTTTAGCCTTTTGCCCTCTGCCTTCTGCCCTCTCCCCTCTGCTTTCTGTCTTCAAGCAAACACTTTACTGATTCTTCATGATGCCCGTGGACAGCACTACACAGTCATCATCAAATTATTGCTAGAAGAGAAGCAGTGGGGGGAACAATTGATCTGTAGGGGCAAATAGATCAGCATAGACAGGGCAGGGCATCATGCGGGGCATTCAAAGCAAACCGAATTCGGCAATTCATCAACTGGTCGATCGCATTCTTGCGATTGGCGAACTGTCTCGACAAGAGCATCTCAAGCTGACATCAATCTTGCTTGCCGAACAAAAACTGACCGATAGCGATCGCAACAAAATCAATCGCATTTTTGACTCCGTTCAAACAGGTCGCCTGAAGCTGATTGATTAAGCAACCTATTTTGATGCTGTGTTTGACCGCTCTGTTTCTAATCAGGCGAGGCGGGTGACTGGTTGATTGATACGTGGTCTGCCAAAACGCTCCCACGCATTACCACCCCGCAGAAAAAGCTCAATCCAACGTAAAGGCTCTCCACCATCAGGGGCTGCCCAGCCAGAACTACCTGGCGCAAACGCAAGCGTACCTTCTGCGACCTTAAAGCTACCATCAGAGTAGATTGCGTCACTGACGACATCACCAATGCGAACCACGATTTTGGCTTCAGGCTCCAGGTGTAGCGTCTCTGCCAGAATGGTTGTTTTAATGTTGCCGTAACCGTCAATCCAGGCAATACGGTCAAGCGGTACATCTGGGATTTGTGCAGGCTTGAGGTGCTCTCCTAAGAGGCTGAAGTCTCCTTGAGCGATCGCAGCGACGGCAGCAGGAAACACATCACGCGAACGAAACTGGGAACCACCACGTGAGACGTTGACGGTTTGTAAAACCTTAGCGTGTTGCTTGATGAAAGAAAGCGTGTAGCCAGCATTCACACCCACAATTTTGACGTGATTGGGTAGCAGAGCGTAGGTCAAACCTTCACCTTCATTGTTCTGTCGAGCTTCTAGATCATCCTGACGAGGCGCGCAGTTGTGATAGAGAAGGCGATCGCTAGGACCAGGATTAAGACCCAGTTGCGCTAACCAAAACCCTGTTGCCAGAGTGCTGAAGGGCGGTACTGAAAGGGTGTGAACTCGTGCATTCGGCAGATCCATCAGAAGACGCTGCGTCACTTCAGCAAAGGCTGGATCGCCAGTCCCATAATCGGCAATGACGTGAATAAACATGCAGCGCTTCCAGGTAAAGGGGGTGGACAGTCGGTTCGTCGTCAATCACTCAAACGGCAACCGTGAGCCTTTGACGCTCAGACAGAGCGCTCACCAGCAGTCTATGCGCGATCGCCTTTACGTGCAAGCTGCCTACACGACAGTAATGCTTCAAATGTAAGGCAGCAAGCTTTAGCCTGGACGGAAGCATCTAACCGGATTGTTGGGCAAGCGATCGTGACGTTCGTTAGAAAAACGCTGTTTCGGCATCAGCTACAGGTAACTTTCATTTAGCAGCCGCTTTTGTAAGATCCAAATGAGGCTCAGGCATTCTGTCCGGTTGCTAGCCTTTAACTCTGTCTACCAGTAGAAGGCTCCATGCTAGTTCAACCGCCTTTTCTGAAGAATTGACCGGATTCTCCACCATACCCTTCGTAAAGGTGTGAAAGCAATACCGAGTAAGGCTGATTCGGAAAGGGCAGATATGGGTGTTTCTTTCAGTTTTAACAGTGGATCGTTGAGTACGTAGCTAAAGACAGCTACTTTTCCAAGCTATTTAGCTTCTGAAGAATTGACCGGATCTCAACCCTTAACCTTTGTAAAGGTGTGAAAGCAATGGTGAATAAGGTTGAGTCGCGGAGACGAACATGGGTGTTTCTTTCAGTCTTGACAGTAATTTATCGAGTATGTAGCTAGTGGGTGACTACCTTATCCAAATGATCTCGTGAACAGGGCTGAACACCGAGTCAGACACCTCATTGTGAAACAGGTAGGTAGCGATAGTGAAGTACGTGACGAAATTAATAGGAGCCAGCAACGCGGTGCAGCCTGAGCGTCATGGCAATCCTTCTATAAAACATCGTCATATCCTGGGGATGCGAGTAGATGCTACTAGCTACCAGGATGCGACTCAACGTGTGATTGGTTGGGCAAAGTCTGCCGAAAGTCGTTACGTCTGTGCCGCTAATGTGCATATGGTGATGGAAGCTTATGACCAGGGCGAGTTTGCCTACACAGTAAATAATGCTGATTTAGTCACGCCAGATGGTAAACCTCTAGTGCAGGCATTGCGGGCTTTAGGTCTTAAAGGGGTTTCTCAGGTACGTGGACCGAATCTAACGCTGCATATCTGTGAAGCAGCGGCAAAGGAAGGTGTGGCGATCGGTCTTTATGGTGGTACTCCTGAAAGTCTGGCATTGTTCACGACCTTTCTCCAAAAGTGCTATCCAGGTATTAAGATTGTGTGCCAAATTTCCCCACCGTTCCGTTCCCTGACCGCAGCAGAAGATGCTGAATATACTCAACAACTGATTGAATCAGAGGCACGCATTGTGTTTGTTGGTATTGGTTGCCCCAAGCAAGAGCTGTGGATGGCAGCGCATCAGGGCAAGCTTGCAGCCGTGATGCTAGGCGTTGGAGCAGCGTTTGATTTTCACTCTGGTCGCGTGAAGCAAGCGCCAACTTGGATGCAGCAAGCGGGTCTAGAGTGGGTCTTTCGCTTGAAGTCAGAACCGCGACGGCTATGGAGGCGCTACGCTAAGCACAATCCGCGTTTCTTACTTTTCTTCTTTACCCAATGGCTGACCAGTCTCTCTGAGCGGCATTGGTTTGAGGCAACAGGGCATGATTAGGTATAGCCTGATTGGATGAGTTTTCTTTAATTTACCTGAGGAGGGATAATTCAACGATGACGCAAGTAAAACGAGCGCTGATTACGGGTATCACTGGTCAAGATGGGTCTTATTTAAGTGAGCTACTGCTCGATC
>NZ_JCACKI010000024.1:0-74493 GCF_059505325.1 Tildeniella sp. | reverse complement strand
CTATCAGCTATCAGCTATCAGCTATCAGCTATCAGCTATCAGCTATCAGCTTTTTTGCTGATGGCTGACGGCTCCGCTGCTTGCCATAGCGCAGACGAGCGTAATTTTCATCATTCAAACAGGATCGTATCTGAAGGGATTAGGAGGCACTTTCCTGCTCCCTTTTTTTGCCGTCTCTGGCAGACTTTTGATGCAGAAAACGGGGTTCCGGACAAGCAATACTGTAAGCAGCCAAATTGTGTCCAAGAACCCGTTTTTTTTAACATACGGAAAACCGCACCGCTGTCCTCAAAAGCCGCAGGGGCAGCTATATCAGAAGACGGTTTCCCCTAGTGCTTGCTCTCTCCAAATGGCATCGCTTTTCATTACGATCGTAGAAGATGATAGCTAGAGAGTTTCAATGCAAATCGGTCGCTTCTTTTCACTCCAGCAGGGTCGAGTGGGGCAGTATTTATCACCGAGAGTTCTAGTCGTGCGATCGCCCTTTAAAGCTGCCTCTCCCATCTGCTACTTCGGCTTTGAGCAGCTCAAGCAAGCGCAGACGTTTGCCCAAAAACTAGCCAGAATGGGTGCCCAGTTTCAGATTCGTCGCAGCCAAGTCATGTTACAGAGCTACGAAATCTGTTTGCGTGGACATAGTGACCTTGCTGGCACCCTAGCGTATTGGGAGCGACAAGGCGCACGAAGAACAGTACTTCAAGGCAGCCTAACACTAGACAAAATCGGCGTTTCAGGCAGAGCGATCGCAGCCTAGCGCCCTACTTGAAACCAACCAGTAAATCTACTAAAATAGTATACATGTACTATTTCAAGTCTTGTCTCATGACCAAGCACTATATTCTCAACCTGGATCCAGATGCGAAGTATGACTGGGATCGCCGTACGCTACGTGACCCCATTACCGCTGATCACCCAGCTTTAGCAGATTTAGTGGCTCAGGCAGTCGGAGAAGAGTCTGGGTCATACCTAATTGCAGTCAACATCGAAGTCAAAGTGTTGGAAAAAGCTGCTGTCGATCAGGTAAAGCAGTTTCCTGCTCCAACTGATCTGCCCCACCGTACTCCACTACCTCAATTGACAGAATTGGTTGCTTGAGTCTTGTTGACCTTGAGCCTTGTGCCGATCACCATTAGTTTGCTGTTTATTCCTTTCCGGGAGTTAGTTTATGAAACTTAGTCTCAGTCAATATCCCAGCGCGATCGCGCAAGCTGCCCAAGCCGTCAACGAATTTGAGTATCAAATGGCGGAAGTGCGTCAGCATATTGCTCGTCTCGAAGGCAATGCCGAGATGGTCGTCGCCTTTGAAACTGCACTCAAAAACGACAATCAGCGCAAAGCACGGCGCTTTGAGGTGCTTCAGGTTAACCAGGAGTATTACCGGGCACTGGATGCCTTGAACCGCATCTCCACTGAGAAAGCAAATGCGCTGGCGCGGTTAGAGCATTTACGCAACGAGTTTAGCGTCGCCAAGTTAGAAACACGGCTCACGATCGCTCAGAAACTGACTGGCTTAGAATCACGAGAACTCGTCGGGCTGTAGCGATCGTCTAAGCGTCTACAAAGCAAACACTGCAAGGCTGCGAAATGATACGATCGCTCTAGCTGTAACGTTTGCTGTCCCATGACTATCACTGTCACACTAGAAGAAATCGAGCAATTCCGGGCTGATCTGGCAGGCTACCCTGATGCGCTGGTAGCTCTGAATGAGATTGAAGACTGTGAAGGCGATCTGGAAGATGCGGCGATCGCGCTGGCGATTCAGGTTGGACAAGAACCTGAGACCAACGATCGCTGGATTGAGAGTGTGGCAAAACAGTGGCGACACATTCTTTGCCGTGCTGATCACAAAGAAGCCCTGGAGGACGGTTTGACTGGCAACTTGCTTCTCAGCCTCACCGAGCACACGATGCTACCGCTCAAGCTGGCAACCCCTGTCGCTATTTTTGCGATCAAGACGGGTATGCAAGATTTCTGTCGCTCCTTTGAGGCGAAGATTCAGTAAACGATCAACCGTCTGACGTTAGCCAAAAACCTGCTTGAAAAAGGCTGTCATCTCTGCCCATGCTGCATCAGCCGCTGCGGGATCGTAGCGGTAGCCATCATCACGCATAAAGGTATGATTTGCTTCATACAGCAGAACGGTGTGAGAGACCCCAGTGTCAGTTAGCGCTTGAACGATCGCCTGTCGCCCGTCCTCTGGAACATGCGGATCAAGCGTACCAAAGACCATTAGTACATCTCCATTGATCTCACCCATACGTTGAAGCGTGTCTGCAACGCCTTTACCCAACTTGCCACTATGGATACCTGTGGGGTAACAGCAAACCGTCGCTTTAATGCCGGGTTGCAACGCTGCGCGAACGGCAAGATGCCCACCAATACAAAAGCCGATCGTGCCGATTTGGTCTGGCACGACAGCGCTCTCTTGTTTGAGCCAAGCAAGTACAGCACGAGCATCGGCATCGTAGTCGGCGATCGCCGTTCGTCGTGCCGCATCATTGCCTCTCATCCGCCCCAGATCATCTGGTTCAATGACAGTACCCACTGGTTCCAGCCGATGAAAAATTTCGGGAGCCGCTACAACGTATCCGTAGCCTGCCAATCGATCTGCCAAACGAGTAATGGCACCGCCAAGCTGATAAATATCGCTATAGAACAGAATGCCAGGATAGCGTCCCTCTGGTTTAGGAACTGCGACGTACAGCCGCATCAAGCTATCGTCTACCCGCAGTTCAACATTGCGTTTGGTAATCTGCACACGGCGATCTCCTGGTTGTAACAGCGCTCAATCATTATTGCCTAAGGCTCTGTGGTAGCAATCGCTCCACAATTTGAGCCTGACGCTCTACAGTAGCAGCAAGACGTGAGATGCTCTCTGCCTGCTGTTTTGCGGTTTCTGCCTGTTGTTTTGCGGTTTCTGCTTGTTCCTGGGTGATGGCTTTCAGCTCTGAAAAGCCAGTTGTGACGACCTCAGTAAGCGTATCAAGCTTTTCGGTTAGATGCTCCATTTTGTTCGTAAGAACATCAAAGCTGTGCTGCTGTTGTTCTCCCAGATGTGCAATGCGATCCGTCAGAACGCCAAGGCTATGCTGCTGTTGTTCTCCCAGATGTGCAATGCGATCCGTCAGAACGCCAAGGCTATGCTGCTGCTGTTCTGTCAGATGTCCGATTTGATTCGTTAAAACATCAAGACTTTGTTGCTGCTGTGCTCCTGCTTGCAAGAGCGCAGTGAGCAACTGCTGAGTCGTCGGTTCTGGCTGATGGTTCGTCATGCTTCCACGGTTGCATTACGTAAAAGTCTACATCAAACGAATGTGTCAGTTGTGTGAGCGATCGCCCTGTACTGCTAAGTAAAGTGCGATCGCTCAGCGACTATCCCTAGTCACGAAGCCTAACTGCGTTGACGTTTCGGTGCTTGATAGTAAACCTCTGCGCCTGTATTTGGTACAAAGCGACAGGTGCGATACGAGCGCACAAAGCCGCTCCAGATTGATTCATCTGACTTGCGGTAGTAGGTGCCCAGAATAGGCTTGATTGCCTTCGTCGCCGCTCTCAGGTGGTAGTGGGGCATGTTGAGAAAAATGTGATGCGCTACATGAGTACCGATGTCGTGGTGAATGGCATTGATGAAGCCGTAGTCGCGATCGATGGTCGAAAGTGCTCCTTTCAAAAAGTACCAGTCGCTATTGCGGTACCAGGGGATTTCCTGCTCGGTGTGGTGCAAAAACGTTACTAAATCCAGCCAGACCACAAAGACGATGTAAGGTCCTACGTAATACTGCACCAGGAACAGCCAGCCATAGGCATAGGTGAGTCCGCCCAGAAAGCCAATCATCAGCAGCCAAAGTGCTGTACTGGTCAACACATCCCATTTCTCAGATGGGCGAAACAGGTCACTGGCAGGATGAAAATGTGATCCTTTGCGATCGGACGATCGCTGAAACAAATAAATTGGGTACGCCAGTAGCGGCACATAAAAGCGAAAAAGCTTTTCGTACCAGGGCATTTGCTCATACTTCGCCTGCGACACGGGATACCAACTTTCGTCTGTATCAAGGTTGCCTGTGTTGCTGTGATGCGTCCGGTGGCTAATCCGCCAGCCGTGATAAGGCACCAAGATCGGCGTGTGGGAAAGGTGCCCAATAAGGCTGTTCAACCATTTTTGGCGTGAAAAGGAGCCATGACCACAATCATGCCCGACGACAAAGAGCGCCCAAAACATGGTTCCTTGCGCCAGCCAAAAACAGGGGAAGAACCACCAAGCGTTAAGAAAATGGGCGATCGCATAGAGAGCGGCGATGACTCCACAATCTAAAAAGAAGTAAGAAAGGGATTTCCAGACAGAGGGTTGAAAACAGTAAGCAGGAATACTTGCCTTCAGGTCTTGTAAGGTAAATGGTAGTGCTTCTGCACAAGGCGGCAAGGCAACTGTAGCAGATTCACCAGGGGCAATAAGGTTATGTGGCACGCAGTTTTTGATTTGACCTGATTTTTAGACAACGGCAACCATTCTACTGTCATGTTGCCGTGATCAGGATGGGCGGGATCACTGATCGACCAGTAATTTCACCCTGCCAGGTGTCAAGGCTCTACGCCACTACAGCCTGGTGTAAATATGGGTAGGCTAGTAATACTGGATACAATCGTCTGTTGTCTCTAACCCTTGGCAACCTCAATTGCCCGCACAGCGTGATCGCGATCGAAGAGTATCCGTGGCTTTAGCAAAATCTTGAACAACAGCAGTAGCGACTGGAACTCTCCCGGCGTTTTGCGTCGCTTCCATTGCCCTGGACGACAATACAGCATTTCCACTAAACAGCGCTGCTGCGCTAGGTTCAAGTGCTCAAACATCACTCGCACCGTCGGAAACTCATCCCTCATACCGCTACAGACCGCCACGCCTTGCAGCTTCAAGTCAACTTCCATCACTTCCAGCGAGACTGGTAGCGTTTCCCCCTCTGCCAAAGTTGGAAAGCCAGACTGGGTGAAAGCGATTTCAGCGCCCGCTTCAGAGATCATGGTAGTAACACCCCAGAGGCTAAGAGCTGAGGGCTTTGGATTGCTGTCACTTTGCGGCGAGGTAAGCAATAAAGAGTGAGGCGATGGTGCAACGAGTGTGCTCATACCATCCCGACGATGCCAATGCCTTACGCTCTCTACGTTCTCCCGTTTTGTGTCTGCCTGTCTTTGTGCTTCTGCGTCCCGCGGCTCGTCGATCGCTGGCAAAAAGCACAACCGTACCGTTCGGCGCAAGTCAAACCAGCCATTGGTATCAGGGCGTGGCACATCTAACAAAATCAACAGTGCAATACCCAGCATGATCAGGTTGTAACTACTCCAGAGCCAGCCAAGCCCCAGTCCTTTCAGTTCGGGGGTTACAGTTGCTGACCAGCCAATGACCATGCACATACCCAGGTTGCGCCACAGGCTGACAGCCGTAATGATAAACAGCACCATCAGCGGTAGTGCCAGATTCCAGTTAAAAGAATAGCGATCGGTCGCGGTTCCTTTCGGCGTGACGCTAAAGCCCTTCGAGAATGGATTCAGCATCACCTGAATGACCGTTAGCGCGAGGGGAAACGTCAGCACAAGCGAGTAAATATCTGACAGCAACGCCGATCGCGAATGGTGGTTAAGCCAGGAGAAAAACGTGAGCTGCACGACATAGTAGGGCAAGAAGAAATACATCAACTCATCTAGTGTCGCTCGAACGGGAATGACACCTAAAAAAGAGAACGCCAACGGTGCAATCAAGTAGCCGACACGAGAAAGGCTGGTAAACCAGTGCAGCAGTCCTTCTAAATGTGCCAAACGTTGTAAAGGGCTGAGACCGGGAATCGTCAGCGGATTTGCTTCGATAAAAAACGCCTGGAGCGTGCCGCGTGCCCATCGTAACCGCTGCGTCGCATGATCAGACATGTTATCGGCTGCCAAACCTGCACTCAACTTCTCATCCAGGTAGACCAGACGATAGCCCTGCGCTGCCAGACGAATGCCTGTAAAGTAGTCTTCGCTCAACGAATCGGTGACAAAGCCGCCCGTTGCTTCGAGCGCACTGCGCCTGACCACAAACGACGTGCCCGAACAAATGACCCCACCCGCACCATCCCGAATTGGTTGAATTTGACGGTAGAAGACTTCTTCTTCGGGTGTCAGAATATCTTCTAAGCCTAAATTACGGGCGATCGGGTCGGGGTTATAGAAGCTCTGAGGCGTTTGCACCAGGGCGACTTGCTCATCCTGAAAGAAGCCAACCGTACGCGTCAAAAAGTTCCGAGTTGGCACAAAATCGGCATCAAAGACCACGATCAGGTCGCTCTTCGTGTGAGTGCGCTCTTGGGCAGTCTGGGCGATCGCATGATTCAAATTCCCTGCCTTCGCATAGCGGTTGTCTGGGCGCGTCACGTACTCACAGCCTAGTTCCACCGCTAGCTGTTGTACGTCTGATCGACGTGTGTCGTCCAGCAAATAAACTCGCTTATGGGGATAATCGATTGCCTGACAGCCCACGATCGTGCGCCGCAAAATAAACAACGGTTCGTTGTACGTGGGCACGAGAATGTCAACTGAGGGGTTAAACTCGCCCTCTAGCACCGCGATCGCATTCTGGTCTGCTTCCCGACGACGGTCTTTAATCCGCAGCATCAAGAAAAGCTGAATAATCCCGCTAGCCAGCATAAGCATCTCCAGCGCAAATAAGCCCAGGCTGAAGATGCCATTCAAGGGATCAGCAAGGTTAAGGGTCGCCAGCGATCGCCAAGCAATATACCGTAGGGTCAATGCCAGCAAAATGCCGACTACGATCGTCCGTGACCAACGGCGCGGCTCTGGAGACACCTTCATTACTACCAGCGCGATCAGCAAAAGAATGACCGTTGGTGCTAACAGGTATTGCATCGCCACCATTGGCACTGCCAGCCAGAGAGGTGGTGATTCTTGTAACCAATTTAGTTGCGTAAAGATATGGTCAATATTTCCCTCTCCTACAAACCAGGCGGCGCAAACTCCAGCGGCTAACACTACAGTTCCCAAAAGAACCAGCGTCGCAATGCGAGGACGAAACGTTTGCCATTTAAAGTCTTTTAGAGTTGGACGCTTGACTCGAAAACTCGCCATCGGTTGCTTCTCCACCAGACTCGAACGGGTAATATCGGACACGCAGCTGAGAGAAATGATTGGTTTCATCGCTTCATACACTGTTGCTAGTATGGCAACTGCTTGAACCAAACGTAGCGATCGCTCAGCGACGTAAACACAAGTAGATGCCCACCAATGCAAGCAATACAAGATACGTTGAGTCTTTAGCCTAAGTTTGATGAATAGGCAGTTTGTGAACTGTCCAGTCACAACAGACAACTTCAAAGACACATAAAAAACTACCAGAATCAATTGATCCTGGTAGTTCTCATTGACCGCAACAATCAAGTTACTGAGCTATTTACCATCGTGGTCAGCATCACCGGGAAGGGCACGCTCTGCCCGATCCCATGCATCACGAGTCGCGTGCTTTGCCTTTTCCCAAGCTAGTCTACCGCCGCCATGCTGCGTTTCGTAATTTTGACGTAAGGTCGGTTCAGCCTGGTCATAAGTCACTCTCTGACCGTGATGGTTGGAGTATCCTTCATATCCAGTGCGATACGCTGGCTCGTAATCACTGTAGTTATGATCCGGCTCCACATAAGGGCGTGAGGCATAGTTCTCGCGCCAGTAGGCATCTTCAACCGTTGGATTGACTCTTTCAGCGACACTTTTACCAGCTAAACCACCGCCAACGGCACCAACAACCGCGCCAACGACCGCGCCAACCGGACCACCGATCGCGCCGCCAACAGCCGCACCAGCCGCGCCAGCACCAGCGGCACCAACCCCAGTGCCTACCGGATGAGCGCCCGTTTCGCCCGTGATTGGATCAAGGTTTGCATCCGGCGCACTAGTTTCTCTAAGCTTCTCGTTACTCATTGCACGTACCTCTCAGTTCAGTTAGTCTGGCGACAAACCCGATTAAGCCTATCGCTAACTAAACGGTATCGGTGGAGCTGTAGAAGGACGTGTACCAAGAGTAAGACACGTGACTCGACATAAAGACACAGATTGAAGCCAGGATTCAGTAGTCAGTGCTCAGTAGTGACGATCGACCGAGCATTAAATTGTCCTGCTCATTTTCGATCGCCTGTTTATACTCCGGCTCGCTACTAAGGACTGTTTCTTGGCGAAGGTGCTCCAAAGGGAGCGGCACCCGAGGGTTGACCAGAGGCAGGAGACGATTGAGACGGCAAGGCATTCGATGGTTGGCTAGGACTAGGGGTACCGAAAATGTTAAATGGGTCAGTCGTAGGATTAATCAAGCCAGGGCTAGCCGTTGGAGCAGGGATCACTCCAGACGGTTGATTGGTTTCGGCAGGTTGGGTTGCTAGTGCGACACGATCGCCGCCCACCTGTCGCATCACATCCAAAACCTGCACAACATCGTTATAAAAAGCAGTCTGCGAAGCATTTAGGACTAGCAACCCATCAGGATTTTTTTGGCGATAGTCCTGTAGCTGCTGGTAAAGCTGGACGCGATCGACAAACTGTTTATTGACAAACGTCTGTCCCGTTGAACTCACCGTTACCACCAGCATTTGCCGCGTCTGTGTCGCACCCGTGCTCGCCTTCGGCAAATCGATCTCGATTCCCTGCTGCCTAGTCAACTGAAGCGCCGCCAGAATAAAGAACGTCAAAATGCAAAAGATGACATCAATCAGCGGAATAATCTGAATTTGAACATCCTCAGGGGGCGAGTCAAGGTTAATTTTCATTACTCCGTCCTTAAAAAGCATCAACATCGTCAATGTGGCTACAACTTAGCGTCGTTGCCCACGGGTTAACGTTCACGCTCTGCATGAGGTGACGCGATCGCCCTACGGTTGTCCATCCGTTTTTTGTATCCAATGTTGCCGATAGAGCAGTTCCAGGTCATTACCAGCTTTGCGAAAGACTCTGACTTGGTTGAACAAAAAGCCTTGAAACAGTCGGTAAAACGCCAAGCTAAAAATTGCCACGATTAACCCACTAGCGGTTGCAATCAGCGCTTCACCAATCCCATTTGTTACTCCTGAAGTCGAAGCTGTGCCCAGATCGCCAAGACGAATCGATCGCAGTGACACAATCAAACCAATGACCGTACCCAGCAAGCCCAACAATGGAGCCAGCGCAATCACTGCTTCCAACACCTTGTCACCCCGACGCATCGCTGCCAGTTCATCATCGGCTGTCGCCTCAAGCGCCAAGCGAAACATCTCCGGATCAGCGTTTTCAAGCTGTAGTGGGCTATAAAGAAACCGTCCGATCGGCTGCTCGTGTGCCTGTCGAGCAATTTCCTTGGCGGTTCCCCAGTCCCTTCGTGAGGCATCCAGTACCCGATTGACGATCTCACGTTCTTTGAGCAACACATTCGTCCAAAACCAGGCACGCTCAATAATGACGCTGAGCGACAGGATTGAGAGAAAAAGCAGGGGCAAGATCGTGACTCCACCCTTTTGAAAGATTTCCGCAACGTTCACAGTCTGTTTTATCCTCCATACGTTCCCTACCTCAGATCTCCGCTTAATTGTATGCGTAAATCTGGGGCTACTCAATTTTAGAGATTTAGAACCACATTCAAGCAAACTGAAGAAACTTCAGTCAAAACTAAGCGAAATGTTGCAGTTTGAGTCCAAAGACTGAGAACAATGGGTAAGCCTTTGGTGACCATAGGGTTAAGAAGCGATCGCGTCAATAAAGCAATCCTTTTAGTCGTTGACAGATTCCCCGCTATGCCTCTCCCAGAGCCGTACTGGCGCACTCCTAAAAACAGGAGGATATCCACACCAGAATTCTCTGAAGCGATCTGCCAAGATTTAAATGTAATCGGAGGAGAAACCTTAAATGAAAGACTCAATCTCAGGTTGGTATCGCAATGTCATTCGCAATCCTAAGTACCGTTGGTGGATCATTGGCGGTTCACTGATCTATCTGCTTAGCCCGATCGATATTTCCCCAGACTTTATTCCCGTCGTAGGCTGGATTGATGACGGTCTCATTGCCACCTTACTCATTGCCGAGTTGTCGACTTGGGCGCTCGATCGCCTGAAAGGACGCAAGGGCGAAGAGCCGCTCCAGACGAGTGAAGCAGCCAGCCCAGGCTTCGCATCAGACACAAAAACTGTTGATGTCAATGCTGTATCAGCAAAGTAGACATACAGCCAGCAGATTTGATACTGCGATCGCGTCACTTTCAGACAGCACTTCTAGACAGCAAAGGCAACAGCAGTTAAGCCACTCGCTACTGCTGTTGTCCTTTAAGAAGGTACTGCGATCGTTAAAGCAATATCGTTGCCACTTTCTAGCCTATTGAACGGTTGCCACAGGCTCTTTTGCAAGGAACTTCTCCAGTTCCGTAAGAGCATCGGCATCGACCTTGGTCTGCATAGGGCAGAACTTGGGACCACACATAGAACAAAACTCAGCGGTCTTGTAAATATCCGCAGGTAATGTCTCGTCGTGGTATTCCTTGGCACGCTCCGGATCAAGCGATAGCTCAAACTGACGGTTCCAGTCAAAGTTGTAGCGAGCCTTAGATAGCTCGTCGTCACGATCGCGTGCCCCTGGTCGGTGTCGGGCAATGTCTGCTGCGTGAGCCGCAATTTTGTAGGCAATTAAGCCATTGCGAACATCTTCAGCGTTTGGCAAGCCTAAATGTTCCTTCGGTGTCACGTAGCACAGCATTGCCGTACCGTACCACCCTGCCATCGCCGCGCCGATCGCCGAGGTGATGTGATCATAGCCAGGAGCAATGTCCGTTACAAGTGGACCCAGAACATAGAAGGGCGCTTCCGAGCATTCCTCCATTTGTTTCCGCACGTTGAACTCAATTTGATCCATCGGCACATGACCGGGACCTTCTACCATTACCTGAACGTCATGCTCCCAGGCTTTGCGAGTAAGCTGACCCAGTGTTTTCAGTTCTGCCAATTGTGCCGCATCCGATGCATCGTGCGTACAGCCTGGACGCAACGAATCACCTAAGCTAAACGAGACATCGTAGCGCTTGAAGATTTCGATGATGTCCTGAAAGTGCGTGTAGAGAGGATTTTGCTTGTGATGATGCAGCATCCACCTTGCGATAATGCCACCGCCGCGCGAGACAATTCCCGTCAAGCGATCGCGCACCAAGGGCAGATGCTCAATTAAGATTCCCGCATGGATTGTCATGTAATCGACACCTTGCTGGGCGTGCTTTTCAATGATATGCAAAAAGTCGTCGGGAGAGAGGCTCTCGATCGTCCCATGCACACTCTCTAATGCCTGGTAGATGGGCACCGTACCAATGGGGATCGATGAAGCATTGATGATTGCTGTCCGAATTTCATCAAGATTGCCACCACCCGTCGATAGATCCATTAAAGTGTCAGCGCCATATTTCACTGCCAGATGCAGCTTATCGACCTCTTCTTGCAAGTTAGACGAGTTCGGTGATGCTCCAATATTTGCGTTGACTTTGCACTTAGAGGCAATGCCGATCGCCATCGGCTCCAGGTTGGGATGATTAATGTTTGCCGGGATGATCATACGACCCCGTGCAACCTCATCCCGAACCAGCGTGACTGGCAACTTTTCTCGCTGCGCCACATACTGCATCTCTTCCGTGACTATAGCTTGACGTGCATAGTACATCTGGGACACATTGCTCTGTCCACGCCGTTTAGCGACCCACTCTGTCCGCATATTCGATTCCTCAGATAAACAGCTTCCCTCCGCTGGTATTACCCAGGCTCAGGTTCTAAGGGACTATCTCAGCCTACTGATGCAGGCACCCCTAGCTTGACTGTGATTCTACCACCCCACGCAGAAAAGGGTCGATGGTGTTAGAGGATAGGGATTTTAGCGGTTACGGGATTAGGCAGTCACGCTTTAGTTGTGAGGCGCTTTTTCAAAAGCAGACTATGGCTAGAGACTTTGACATTAACTGGTCTACTGGTACGGTCTGCTGGCTCTAAGCGAGGCAATGTGTAAAAGCCAAACTTCTGCTTCAGCAGCAACCAGAAGAAGGGCAAGTCTTCGACCAGATATCGCTTCCAAAGACGCTGGGGATCACAGTAGATTCTAAACAACCACTCTATGCCCAAATTGCTCATCCATTTAGGCGCACGTTTGATGATACCCGCTTCAAAATCGATCGTGGCACCGACTGCCATGAAAATTTTGACATGAGGAAGCTTGTGTTTGTACTTATAAATCCATTTTTCTTGCTTAGGCGCACCTACTCCCACAGCAAGGACAGTTGCCCTGGATTGGTTAATAATCTCAATAATTTCCAGGCATTCCTGCTCATCTTTCTCAAACCCAAACGATGGGGAATGAGCGCCAACAACAATGTCTCTATGAGTTTTTTGATTGATCTTACGTTTAGCTTTTGCAGCAACGCCTTCAGCACCACCAAGCAAAAATATGGTGATGTTAGCGTTAGTTTTGTGAAACTCACAGAACCTCGGAAACAAGTCAGAACCTGAAACCTTTTCTTTAATTGGAGTTCCTAGAAGCTGTGAAGCATACATTAAAACTTGACTGTCACAAACCTTGTAATCCGCAAGGGTATAGACTTTCAGAAATTCTGCATCTTTCTGTAGCTTCATCAAGTGATCAACGTTTGGGGTAAGCACCACGCCGCTGTGGAGTTGATCTAGAAGTTCATGCATGGACAGATTGTCGATCGTAAGGTTAAGAATATCAACCTTTCTGAGTTCGTTAGTGTACTGTAAATACTGGACTTCATTAAGCTTGGCTTGGCTAACAAGTGCGTCTTCTAAGTCACTTCTGCTGATGATTCCGTCTTCCAGGAGAAGTTCTCCAATCAACCTCCAGCCAGATGTTTCGGCTTGCTGACGCTGTTTCTGCAAGGCTAGGTCGAGTTGCCTCTGATTGAGCAACCGTCTTTTCAGAAGAATAGAGCCTAAAGAGTGTCCAGTCATTTTCTTCAGAATTGGTTTATGAAATCGTCAGCTTATTGGAAATTAAGCACTCGCTCAGGACTTTCAACTGGATTCTTTCAGCAAGACTATAGTTCTTTGTGGGAACATTAAATGTCCACGACAGAAGCTTTCGTAGTGTCAGATGCGTCAAGAACGTAGAACACACGTGATTGCTGCAAGACTATTCAATCTAGATAATGTTGTGTCAGCGGAGCGAGCTTTGTTTTGGAGGAAACCGCAACACATTCAATATAAGATGAGGCAAACGGGCTAAGCTGCCCTAGCTAGACGGCTTCACAAAAAGATCACTAGAAGTCTAGCAATATCAAGCTTCGTTTCGCTCTGCCTAGAGACTAACTAGAGTGACTACTTAGTGAAGACTAAGATTTCCGGGTGACCCAGTCAGCCTGATAGACCCTAGATAATAGGATATCCAATAACTACTTCAAGTTCATGTGCTTACCTTTACAAAAAAATTATTATCGACAAAGGCTTAAACCATTCGTTGACGTTTTAGCTCTATGCCAGTACCGACAATAACGATCACGGTAAAGCTCTTTGCGGTTTATCAGGAGGCTTGCGGCGCACCAGAAATCACACTGGACGTTGAGCCTGGTACAGTCGTTGCGTCTGTGCGCGATCGTCTGATTGAGGCACATCCTCAGTTAACCCAGTGGCGGGAGCTGACGCGTTTTGGAGTCAATCTCCAATTTGTCGAGCCTGATCAGCTCCTGCATGATGGAGACGAAGTGGTGCTCATTCCTCCAGTGAGCGGTGGATAGAGGCTCGTTGGAGGGACGTGGCAAGCTCGTTCACGCAACGGCTGTCGCAAGCGGGTGCTCGCTTTGGTTAGAGAACAGTGTTAACTGAACAGTTACGTGTGCCGATCGAGGGCTAACTGAACCAGACGATCGACTAGATCAGGAAACGTAATGCCACTAGCAGCCCAGAGTTGAGGATACATGCTGGTGGCTGTAAACCCTGGCATTGTATTGATCTCATTAATAAAAACGTCTCCGGTCGCTTCGATATAAAAGAAGTCTACCCGTGCCAAGCCTGCCGCATCGATCGCGGTGAAGGCTTGTGTTGCCATTGTTTGAATCTTTGCTGTGATGGACTCCGGTAAGCGGGCGGGAATGATTAAGTCAGCTTTGCCTTCGGTGTACTTGGTTTCATAGTCGTAAAAATCGCTTTGGTACGTAATCTCGCCCACGATCGATGCTTGTGGTGCATCATTACCCAGCACGGCGCATTCAACCTCACGTGCGACTACCCCTGCTTCGACGATAAGGCGGCGATCGTAACTAGCGGCGCTATCTAGAGCAGCTTCGAGCTGGGCACGGTTTCTAACCTTGGAAATGCCGACCGATGAGCCGAGGTTAGCAGGTTTGACAAAGCAGGGGTAGTCAAGTGTGGCTTCAATGTGGTCGCACAACTTGGGATAAATGCAGGGATTAGACCAAACCTGAGCGCGACTAATCGGCATGTAGCTCACCTGAGGCAAACCGACTTGAGCAAACACCATTTTCATGGCGAGTTTGTCCATGCCGATCGCTGATCCCAGGATGCCAGAGCCAACAAAGGGAGCCTGCATCAATTTCAATAGTCCCTGTACGGTGCCATCTTCGCCATTGGGACCGTGCAGTACTGGAAACCAAACATCAACTTCAGCAACCGAGGGTGGTAAGCGCCAGCGATCGGAGGGTACGGCAGGTGCGTCTGATGCTAGCGGGTGACCGGATGCCAATACCTGTTGAGCAGGCTCGCCGTCGTGCCACTGACCGTTTTTCTGAATGTAGAACGGTAAGAGCGTATAGGTAGCCTGGTTGGCTTCAGCGTTGAATGCTTGCGCGATCGCTCGTGCGGAGGCGATCGAAACCTCATGCTCCCCAGAGCATCCCCCAAACAGTAGCCCAACGCTGCGTTTTGTCATGAAGCCATTATCCTAAAGGCTGGTACACGCCATTTGTGTTAACTGGAGCGTATGGACTTGGATATCAGCGATCGCAATGCAGTTGATTCCCAAAGACGATTTGCGACAGCTCACTGAACTGAACCTGAGCTTAGCCCCATCCCATAGCCAGTGTTTACAGGCTCTCATGGTATACCCAATAGACTTTCTTGCCAAACATCGAACAAGTAACTGAGTATTGCTGTGACCCTTACAGTACTCAAGGTAGGTTTAAAGTACAGATTTATTGCAGTGCTGCGTGAGCCAAGAAAGACTGGTAGTATACGATCTGTTGACCCTGAGTGCGTTGCACTGGCACACGTGGAGTTGGGTCTGCTGCAAGATTGGGTGTGCGGTTAGATGTTTCAGTGGCGGCTCTACCAGCTTTGATTTTCTGGCTTTGATTAGCTTGGCTTGAGTACGACAAACGTAACCATTAACGTTCACCAGATCACTATGGAACAGCAATCGCTGATTAAAAAGGCATCTGAGCTTGAGGTTCATATTGAAGTTCAGAACCGTCAGGGTTTGATGCTGGCAGAAACGCATCGCTACGACGAAGCACTTGCTTGTTATAACCGTGTACTCCGACTGAGAGAAGACAATTTCCCTGCGTGGTATGGGCGCGGTGCAGCGCTTGCCAACTTAGGGCAGTATCAAGCGGCGTTGCTGAGCTTTGACCGAGCGATCGCGATTAACTCCTGCCGTCATGAAACCTGGATCTTTCGAGCTGTTGTTCTGATTCATCTAGAGCGCTATCAAGAGGCACTGGCAAATTGCGAGCAAGCCTTAGCGTTGCAGCCCGATGATTGGGAAGCGCTGACCTTTCGTGGCGTAGCATTCTATTACCTGGGGCAGTACAAGCGTGCCTATGAAAACTACGATCGTGCCACTGGACAAACGGTACAGCCACGGAACCTGTTCGCATGGCTGAAAAAACTGCTGTCTAGCTTTCAGCCTGATTGTGCCCAACGACCTAGTTAGGCGACAAAACCGTCAATGGTTAAGTCTTCTTGAAGCGCCTGTCTAACTTCGTTGATGCAGGCGCTCAGCCTGCCATATTAATATTTTTGCTGCCAGTAAGTGTAGAAAAGGTTGGCAGCAAAAGAATACGGGTTGCTTGCAGTTATCAACTGAGCGCGATCGCCTCACTGCTGCTAACAGCAAAACCGCTCAAAACGTAGCGAAGTCTAACTGAATAGGACTGACGCATTTGCCCCATGCCAATTCTGAGGGCTTAATAAGCTCGGCTCTCCCAACCTTGGGGGCTAGGGGTGAAACTCGACAGCGTTTGCGTAAGTCCTGCTGAAGAATCTCCCAGCGTTTTGCTAGATAGTTTGCAATCAAACAGTACGTGTGCTATATCTATGTACAGATTGTACGACCTAGTACAGTCATGAAGCGAAAGAACCGTTCCAAACTACTGCACAATACCTACATAAGGAGATTCTCAAATGAGTACGGACTTGAAAGCAACGTTTGAAGACATCAAGAACCGAGTGCTGCAAGGCAAAGCGATGGATGTCTTTGAGCAATACTATGCGGACGATGTGGTCATGCAAGAGAACGATAACCCGCCTACTATAAGCAAAGAGGCAAATCGCCAGCGAGAACTAGAGTTTTTCTCAAAGCTGACCGAATTTCGTGGAGCTGAGGTCAAAAGCGTTGCCTATGGCGATGACGTGATTATTTCTGAATGGTTTTTAGACTACACTCACGCCGATTGGGGCAAACGCACCTACGACCAGGTTTCGGTGCAGAAATGGAAAGATGGCAAGGTCATCTACGAGCGGTTTTACTACGCCAGCTAGATCGCTTGTTTAGATAGGGCTTAATTTGGGGCGATCGCTACCATCACTACAGGGGCGATCGCCCGCCACTCGTTCAAGACAGGGTGGGTTTCCCATTGACTCTAAATGCCGTGGCTTTTGCCAATCACCCAATGGCGGCGGAAGAAGCGCGACAACGACGATTCTTCCAGCGTGAGGCAAATGGGGCGACCGTGGGGACACGTACGTGGACTGCGGGTTTGCTGCCACTGATCGAGCAACGTTTGCATTGCTTGCAGTGTGAGTGATGTGCCATTGCGAATGGCGCTACGACAGGCTGTAGCAACTTGTGCGGTTTGTAAATCGCCGCCCAGACTGAGTTCCAACAGCGCTTCGGTGCAGTCGTCTCGCTGTGCCAGTATTGCGGGAGCCGATCGCACCATCCACACCTGTTCGCCAAACGGCTCGATTTCTAAGCCTAACCGTTGCAACTGCTCAACCTGAGCCACCGACAATTGGTGCAACATCACAGCGGCTTCTAAGGAAACCAGTTGCCAGCGATCGCATAACTGCTCGTACAACACCCGCTCATGGGCAATATGCTGCTCGATCAGCCAAACGCCAGTAGGGTGCTCAGCGAGAATGTAAGTGTTGTGGACTTGGGCAAGGGCTTTGAGCGGTGAGGAGTGAGGGGTGAGGGGTGAGGGGTGAGTTACTTCTGCTCCCCTGCTCCCCTGCTCCCCTGCTTCTGACTGCTGAACCCTTCTAGCGCCATAGCCGCTTTCGGCTTCAGCAGTCTTTATTAACGTCCCAACTCGCTGAGAGTAAAGAGTGCTAGAGAGGTTCATCGGACTCAGACGGAGTGCCTGCTCGATCGCGCTAGCAATCTGTTCTCGCCAGTCGTCTAAATGATGCAGGTAGATTTCGGCTTTGGCTGGGTGACGGTTCCAGTCAATTTGGTCGGGAGGCACCTGGAGATGCACGATGCAAATGGGGAACCGATCGCGCGGCAACACTTGCCGAAAGCTTGACAGGATCGTCTGCTCTAGCGCTGGCATTGCTACAAAGCGCCCGTTGATGGCGACCCGGAGCCAATCTGGGCGGTGGCGATGACAGCGATCGGGTAAACCGAGAAGAAGATAAAGAGACGGCTGACGGCTGACGGCTGAAAGCTGAAGGGAATTTTGACTCTCGTCACCTTTTATCCTTTCGCCTTCATCCTTTATCCTTTCACCTTCTACCGTCAGTTCTTGCAAGTCTCCCATCTGTACATCGCGCAGAATTTGAGGCAGGATTTGCTGTGCGGTTTTACCAGACCAGAGATGAAACCAATCGCGATCGCGGGGAGACCCACTGTGAGTATCGGTTTGCTGCACCTGCCAGGTGACGTGAGGATGACAGAGCGCAAGTTGATGAATCATCGCTTGTACGGCTCTCATCTGTTGCGCGAGAGGAGGCAAGCCTTGACGACGAGCAGTCCAGTTACCAAAGAGGCGATCGACTGTTACAACCGTACCGGGCGCGATCGCCACAGGTTCTACCTGCAGTGGCTTGCCCTGGTTGTCGTAGCTGACTTGCCAACCCTCAGCCGCGTCGGCAGGGCGGCTCAAAATTTCTAAAGTGGCGAGTTGAGCGAGGCTGTGTAGCGCTTCGCCACGAAAGCCCAGGCTGGCAATGCGCCAAAGATCCTGGCGGTCTCGAATTTTGCTGGTGCTATGGGGTGCTGCGGCTTGCTTCAGGTCTGCTAAGCTCATACCCCCGCCGTTATCGGCAACGCGAAGTCGCCACTGCTCAGGGTAAAGCGAAATGGTAATGCGTGTTGCGCCTGCATCGAGCGAATTTTCTGCCAACTCTCGCACCACTGCTGCCAGCGAGTCAATCACTTCACCCGCTGCAATGAGATGCACAACCTCTACTGGTAAAGCTTCAATCCCAGATGCCATAGCTCCTAGTGTAGGCGAGGCAGGGGTAACTGGACTTGAGTTTTCCAGGAAGGCTGGAAGCTAAAAGCTAAAGTCTTACACTCGGTTTAACCGATGACAAGCTGCTAATCATCCCTGTCCCAATGCGACGGAGAGCGCGACCGAGAATCGCGTTAAAGGGCAGATCGCCTGCAAGCAGTTGGGTGGCAATGTGGGCGGCTTTGGGATTCTTAACACCATATTGATAGAAAATTTTGGGGTATTGGTAGAAGAAATAAGCCAGTCTACGGGCGGCATTAAAACTGTTGGCGAATTCGTCGTGGATGCGATCGCTATAGGCTTGAGTCGTCCCGCTAGTCACGCATGTTGCCGCGATGATGCCGCTTTTTGCTGCATGTAAAATGCCATCACCAAAGAGTGGATTGATCAGCCCAGCCGCATCGCCAACGAGCAAAATGCGTCCATCGGCTGTATTAAGTCGTTCTTTGCCGCACCAGATTGGTAGGGGATGGGCATGGAACTTCATTTGCGCGCGATCGTATGGGAGTTGCAGCATCTCTAGATAGTCGAAGATTGACTGTCGCAGTGCTTCTCGAATCTGACGATCGCTGCGGGCATCTTGACGAGCCGGACGAAACAAACCAGCCCCGATATTTAAGTGATCGGCTTTGGGAAACACCCAGGCATAGCCATGCTTCACGGCACCATATTCTAAGTGAGCCACATCTGATTGCAGATCGGGATGTCCAGTGCCCCACTCATGCGGAAACTCGACTTCCATACCCAGCGCGATCGCTCGTGTTTGCCGTAGTTTTGCTGCTTTTGCTGTCACGCCATTCGCACCATCTGCACCAATGACTGTGCGTGCCGTTGCCACAAAGGCATCACCCTTGCTGAGAGTGCCGTTGGCTTTAGTCACCTGAGCACGGACGCGGACACCATCATTCTCCACTTCTACAGAACGGACTGCCAGACCATCCCGCAACTCTGCTCCTGCCCGCACGGCTCTCTGCGCCAAGGCATTGTCAAACACAGAACGCTGCATCATCCAGATCGACAGTGGGCGATCGACACCCAGCGGATTAATCGCAGCCAGATAGGGATCATCAAAATGCCACGTCTGCCGTAGAGAGACCACATCGGATTCGACAAATGCCTCCGGTGCTAAATCGTAGAGCAGCGATTGCATCACCATCGGTGTGCCGCCGCCACAGGTTTTATGACGCGGCAGAATTTGCTTTTCCAGCAATGCTACCTTCAGACCCGCTTGAGCCGCAGTCGCTGCTGCCATTGCACCCGCTGGTCCCGCACCACAAACAATGAGGTCATAGTTCAACACCGATCGTTTCGCTCCAGACACTTATTCCAGTTAACACTACGCGACGCAGAAATGGGTCAGCGCAGGGAGAGGGGGGAGTTGAGACGATTTAGACACGATGCCTAACAGGACAAACCTGCACAAGCAGGGAAATTTGTAAACGTTTCAGCACAAATTTTTGCAAATTGTAAATTAACTTGTTACATTGCAAATATCGCTGATAAGGATTCCTCATGCACCATCTCTTCGGTATCATTCCCCTGCCGCCACCACTCAAGGCGCGATCGTTAGTTTATGACCTCAAAGCCCGTCTCGACTGGGGCAAGCCAGCGCTGACCATTTTAGATGTGCGCGATCGCAGCCTTTTTAACGCCAGTCATATCTCAGGCGCGCTGTCGATGCCAGTTGATGGACTGATCGATCGGGCGCGTATCAGCCTGCCGCTCAACCGCGATCTCTACATCTACGGCGAAACGGATGAAGACAGTGCTGAGATCGCCAATCGGCTTCGTGCGGCTGGTTACCGAAACGTCTCTGAAATTCGAGGTGGCGTGTCTGCCTGGAAAGCGGTCGGCTTTCCGATCGAGTCTGTGCTCACGATCGCCGAAATCTAGCCAGAGGGTAAGAGAGTTTTGCGTTTGACAGTGTAAGTTTTGGTTGAGATCACTTAGTTGAGATCAATTAGGTAGTTGAGATCAATTAGGAGTTGTACAGAAATAACAGCATGGTCTGTAGCCGTCAGCGAAAAGCTGATAGCTGATAGCTAATCCAAGCGTGTGCAGTGATTTTTTAGCAAGCTCTTCCAACGCAGTTCTCTGGTTTGCTCTCATGTGTGGACGATTTAGCCTCACTCAATCAACGGCAGCGCTTGCGGAAACATTCCAACTGGAGGAACTACCCGCATGGCAGCCACGTTACAACATTGCACCGACTCAAACGGTGATTGCGATCGCCAACGCATCCGGCTCACCACAAGCGCGACTGCTGCGTTGGGGGTTGATACCCAGTTGGGCTAAGAATCAGACAATTGGGGCAAAGCTCATCAATGCTCGTGCTGAGACTGTGGCTGAAAAGCCTTCGTTCCGTGCGGCATTCAAGCAGCGGCGTTGCTTGATTCTGGCAGATGGTTTTTATGAGTGGCAGCGAGTCGATCGCAAGACCAAGCAACCCTATTACTTTCAATTAGCTAACAAGCAGCCGTTTGCCTTTGCAGGGCTGTGGGAGCGCTGGCAGGGTGATGGTGATGTCGTTGAAACCTGCACGATTCTCACCACGCAGGCGAATGAGTTGTTGCAGCCCCTTCACGATCGGATGCCCGTCATGATTGATTCACAGGATTACGATCGCTGGCTAGAGCCAACGCTGGCACCTGATCACCAAGCCTTACTGCACCCCTACAATGCTGCTTTGATGCAAGGCTATCGTGTGAGCGATCGAGTCAATCGCGCTACGAACGAAAGCCCTGACTGTATAAATCCGCTTTAGTTTCTCTTTCCTCACAGGCTGAAACGATTAGCGCGTGAGGTAGCAATGTGAGGCACTGACTCACTCACCAACAACTTCCACTCTCCCTCTTCCAGCCTTCCCCAAGCCGTGCAATAATGATGCGACTGTCGTCCGAGCACGCTAATGGTACAAGCACCCCAACGTCTAGACGCTATCCATAGCGTTTCAAGAGCTTTTGAGCCGAGTGTCGATCTCCACTTTCGGTTACCTGACCCAGAAGATGAGCTGATCCCAGAACTGGAGTTTCAGGAGCAGGTGGAGCAGGCGTGGCAGGTGTGCGATCGCTTTGACCTGCAAACCGACATCTGGCGCGGACGCATTTTACGGGCAGTACGCGATCGTGAAAAGCGACATGGAGACGGACGCGGTACAGGCTTTCTCAACTGGCTGAAAGACCGCGAAATCAGCAAAAGTCAGGCGTACACCATGATTGAGCTGGCGAACAGTGCCGATACGCTCTTGGACGGTGGCTATCTGGAACCCGAAGATGTCAACCAGTTTAGCAAACGAGCGTTTGTAGAAACGGCGCAATCGGCTCCCGAAGTGCAGCAAATGGTGAGTGATGCGGCTCATCGCGGCGATCGCATTACCCGTCGTGAAGTCCGTCAGCTTTCGGATGACTGGACGGCGATGACATCAGATCTGCTGCCTACTGAAGTGAAACAAAAAGCGGCTGACCATACCATTCCGGCAAAATATCTTGCGCCGTTGGTCAAGGAAATGCAAAAACTACCAGAGAGCCACCAGGTTTCGATTCGCGCTGCCGTTGCGGAAACGCCCGACGTGGATACCCTCAAGCAAGCCACCTCTGAGGCACGCTATCTATGGCGCTACCTGGAAGCTGCTGCAAATGTGCAGGCACTCAACAACGAATCCCTCAATTTGGAATTGGCGCTTGAAGAAGCGCTCCGCCTTGGCTGTCTCAGTTCTGCTGCTGATTTGGTCAACCATGCTGCTCAGCTTGAGCAAACGGTGACGAAGCTTTATCTCACCTGGAAGCGCCTGAATGCTCTTTCTGAGCGACTCTACCTTGACAGCGGTGCGAGTACGCCGCATTTGCGATCGCTCCTCAGTTGTCTTGCGCCCCTCTCTGGCGACATCATTGAAACCTCACTGACAGGCGGCGGCGATCGAACGATTCGTCTCCAGGTGTTGTCGAATGCAGACGTGGAAACGCCTTAACCATTTACGCCGCCTACTTTACGCTGCCTACTTTCGCAGCACTTGCCTGAATCTTGCCCACAGATGGCGCGGATTAAGCCAATGGCGATATCGTTGTGCCACCTCTTTGCCCGCTAGCAACGCCCCAATCCAGAAAAAGATCTCGCCAAGAATGAGCAATCCTGGTACAAGCACAGCTTTCTGAGCCAGGGTAACTGGCATCAGGGGTATAGCCACGATCGCCAGCCACATCAGGCAAGAAAAGACAATGAGAAAGAACCCAAATTGCTTCATTCTGAACGTTTAGCACCTCTGAACCGTTCCCTCCCATGATGAAACATATCTGCGTTTTCTGCGGCTCTAATCATGGAGTCCGATCGAGTTACAAAGCAGCGGCTCAAGCACTTGGGCAAGCGTTGGTCAGGCACGAGTTGGGTCTGGTGTATGGCGGCGGTAATGTCGGCTTGATGGGCACGATCGCTGACGCTGTTCTTGCTGCTGGAGGCACGGCGATCGGCGTGATGCCCCAGGCTTTAGTTGACAAAGAGCTGGCTCATAAGGGACTAACTCAACTGCATATCGTTGGTTCTATGCACGAACGCAAAGCGCTGATGGCAGAGCTGTCCGACGGCTTCATCGCACTTCCCGGCGGCTTCGGCACCTTTGAAGAGTTTTGCGAGGTGCTTACCTGGTCACAGCTAGGGTTTCACCAAAAGCCGTGTGGCTTGCTGAATGTCGATGACTATTACAGTCCGCTGATCGCCATGTTCGATCACGCTACCAGTGAGCAGTTTGTACGTCCTCCCCATCGATCGCTCGTCCTGGAAGCACAAGACCCCGATCGCTTGCTAGAAAAACTCGCAGCCTACAAGCCGATTGCCGTTCCGAAATGGATCGATCGCCAAGAAATTTAGTAGTGAGAATGAGTGCCGCTTTCGCCCTTTCTACTGCCCCCTTTCTCACCCACGTCCTACTTCCTACTTCCCATTCCCTCTCTTAAGTCTGAGTACAGGTCATCTCTTCAGGACGAGGGAAATGTCGATCGCGCAAGACAGAATTAGTAGCGTAGATAACAAATTTAATTCCAAGTGAGCGAGACTTGATCTCTGCCGCTGGAAGGAGGAAAAATGGCTTTAGGACATCACAAGCGCGCAGTTGGTACCTTTTCTAACTATAGCGATGCCGAAACGGCTGTGCGTGAGTTAAGAGATAGCGATTTCCCAATGGATCGAGTTTCGGTTGTCGGTCGTGACACCGATCGTGCCGCTGATATTGCTGGTGCGGGTGCTGGCGACAGCCTCGGAGACAAAAGTAAGCAGGTGGCTCACGATACGCAAGCCGACGAAGGCGCAAAGAAAGGTGCCGCAGCAGGTGGTGCATTAGGTGGGCTGACAGGTCTACTGGTTGGGTTAGGTGCCCTTGCTATTCCTGGGATTGGTCCAGTGATGCTGGGTGGCGCGTTGGCAACCGCATTGGCAACGACTATTTCTGGTGGTGCGATCGGTGCCGCAGCGGGTGGTCTAGTCGGCGGTCTGGTTGGCTTAGGTATTCCTGAAGACCGTGCCAGAGTTTATAACGATAGCGTCTCTAAAGGCGGCTACCTGGTGATTGTTGACGGTTCTGAAGACGAAATCCGACGTGCAGAAACCGTCTTGAGCCATCGTGGTATTCAAGAATGGGGTGTTTATGACTCACCTGTGACGGATGCCGATCGGACAACTTACCCTACAGGCACTGGCACTGCCTATACAACGAGTGAAACGACGCGGCGTGACCCTTTGCTCTAGGGCGCGTTATCAATTAGCTCCAAAACCCTGCGGTATCAGCCTGATCGCGCCCGCCCCAACACACCGGGCTAGGGGCTGGCACACTTGCTGAAAAGCATGTGTAGTTGTAATTGATGACAGCCCCTAGCCACTGCCAGTGCTCGAAGTGCCTTGTAGAGGTGAGCCTCAGCCCGTCTCTACAGGTCTCCTTTAACCAATACGATTTCAAACGAATACGATTTCAAACGAAGGATGAAAACAATGAAAAAGATTATACCCCTGCTGCTAGGTGGCTTTTTGCTGGTAAGCACAGCCGCTTGCAACAATGCCAAAACTACGTCAGATGCTCCGAATGCCACCGACAACAATGGTCAGGTGCCCAAAGCCCAAGACGCTAAAACGGCTCAGGATGATGCGACGAACGACATTCGCAAGAAGCAAATGGAATCTGACATTCGGGCACGTGAGCAGCGCAACGAAGCTGGTGGCGATCAGATGAAACGAGCCGATGGTGATCTGGAAAGTGAAGTTCGTACCAAACTGGAAGCCAATATCCCCAACGGAAAACTTGTGGTCGATGCTAAAGATGGTGCAGTAACGGTCGGTGGCACTGTGCCAACACAGGCGCAGCTTGCTAAAGTTGAACCCTTAGCGAAGGAAATCAAGGGTGTTAAGAACGTTGCAGTTAAAGCAACCGTAGCTGCTCCCGCCGCCAAGCAGTAGACGCACAATCTAGTTAACGCTTTGTAAGGGGAGGCATCGCTTCCCCTTCTTTTGTAGTTGGCTCGATCTATGCGTTCTAACCACGCTTCCATCGTCTTCTGATGAACCAATCCATCACGGTTGATGTGCTGACTGCCGCGCCTGTAGCCAGTATTCCAGACTCACCAGCAACCAAAGCTTTACGCCATAGCGTCCCCAGATATCACCGTTGTACTCTAACCAGTTGCGGATGAGGGTTTGATTGAGATACGGAGCGATCGCGGCGTTGCGGCTTAGTAAGAGCGATCGTGCTTGGCGGTTCCAATGCTCCCGAAACCCAAGCTGTACGGGCACCATCATGCCGCTCTTGGAACGGTGAACAATCGCTGCTGGCAACAAATCGGCAACGGCTTGCTTCAGAACAGCTTTTTCCTGTACGCCTGAGAGCTTGTAATCTGGCGGTATGGTCATGCTTAACTCAATAACCCGTGGATCGAAGAGCGGCGATCGACCATCAATACCTGCCGCACGAGTCAGGTTATTCACTTTCGTCAAAATTTGATCCGCACCTTTGAAGGTGATGTTGAGTGCCATCAGCCGATTCAAGTAGCGATCGCTTGAATGCAGAACTGGCGTAAAGACCGATGCTTCTGACTGTACCGCTACCCAGATTTCGGGCTTCAGCAGTTGGGGCAAATCCGCCGCACACTTCTGAAACGAGTGCAGATAAGCTTGCAATGCATTCTGTGAAGCGATGCCGCCATACAGAGCATTGATGAGCATCGGCTGATTTTTGGGTCCGCCAAAGCAGGGATCGCCGCCCTCTCCATTGAGCACCGTCTGCACGGAATCTGCTGCCAAACGTCCCAGCAGTAGATTCGGCACCGTCAGGGGATCACCGATCGGGTCATCTAGTGCTGCCATTGTCTCTGGCAGGTGCTCCCACATATCCTTAAAGGTGATTTCCAGGATGTGGTGCTGCGTTTGACAGTGCTGCGCCACCAAGTTGGAAAATTCAAGCTCGTTGGGGCGATCGGCACCAAAATGAATCGAATAGGTGTGTAGTGGCGCATCGTGAAGTTTCGCTGCCAATGCCGTAATGCAGCTAGAATCCAAGCCACCAGAGAGAAAGACCCCCACGGGTTCTCCTGGCGGCAAATGCTCCTGCACAACCTGCTCAAGCAACGATCGGAGACGATCGCCATGCCACTCCAACGGCTGGTCGGGATGTGTAATTTGTTCTTGCAGGTGCCAATACGGTTGTATCGTCTCATCCGGCAGTTGCACTGAACTGCCGGGGCGTACTTCTCGCACCTGCTGCCAAAGGGTGCGTTCTCCAGGCACAAACGCGCAGCAGAGATAATCGCGCAAAGCTACCAGATCGATGGCTGCGGAAACGTAAGGCGCGATCGCACTCAAGGTTGGAGCAATCCAACGAGTCGCACCGTCTGTTGTGTAGTAAAGGGTGCGGACACCAGCCCGATCGCGCCCTAAATAGAGCTGTTGCCGTTCTCGATCCCACACCACAAGCGCAAATGCCCCCGGCAACTTTGACCAGGTGGTGATCCCTTCTCGTTCCCAGAGTTGAGCCACCAGCCAGCGATCGCGCTCAAGCAGCGTCGCCTCTTGATTTTCGACAACAAGTGCGATGTCAAACTCTCGCATCAGAAGTGCGCGATCGGGCAACCACACATCACCAATCAGCACAAAACGCTGGCTGGGGCTAATGGTGACTGAAGACTGATTGCGATCGCTAGCGACGATCGCCACATGATCATCCCGCCAAACAGTCGGCTCCTCTACCGCATTAACTGCACCATACACCACACGCCATGCTGAAACATCTGATGCCGATGGTGTGGGTGGACATGCAGGAAACCCGCGCCACCAATGCTTTAAACTCACAGCTTCTCGTACGTGCAATAGGGCAATCTTAAACGAGTTGTCAGCAGCAACGGTAGGTGGTTAGCGGTCAGCAGTCAGCGATCAGCCATCAGCTAGCTATTAGCGATCAGCCGTCAGCGCTCGGCTAGTCGTTTCTATCTGTACAGGCATGAGTAAGCAGTCTTTGATCTGGCAGCAGTAGAAGCCGACCATTGAACGCTTTCAAGGTGCCCGTTCTTCGCTGTCAATGGCTGCTGCATTGACCAAAAGCTGACTGCTGATGGCTGACCGATTTCAAGCTAGTACGATCGACTATTGCCTTTTTGAATATCCCGCGCCATCGCTCGAAACGTATCCAGGTTGGAATCTTCACGACGACGCTCTCTCGGATCTTTGATTTTGGGCGGATTGTCGGCTTTAGGCGTTGTCCAACCGCTGATTGGCGCTTTCTGCGCGGCAAAGGTTGAAGACCTGACGGTCGCCTGTGAGCCTTGTAGCGCGATCGCCTGATCTTTCTGCGCCTGCGATCGTTGGATTGAAGAAACTAACGAGGTTGTCCGGGGTACTTCACCATCAAGAGTTTTGGGGAACGATCGCTTAACCTCCCGTGCTGCCTGCATATAGTCGATGTCTCCAAACGTTTTGGCATCGCTAGAGTCAAGGTAAAAGGCTTGTGGCTTCGGCTTTGGCAGTCTTGGCGCAGCTTCTGGTGGTGGAGCCGATTCGGTATCCGCCGCTTGCTTGGCTCTAAAGATGCCTTTAATGAATCCAACCATGTGGCGTTATCCTGCTGTTACTTTATGTAAAGTATTATAAGTATTTATAACTGACCCCGGCAATGCTTTCAAGAAAAAGGATTTGAGGCATTGAGAAAGATTTAGCTGTCAGCTATCAGCTATCAACCGTCAGCTACTTGCAGTGAGAATAGTTGAGCGAGCAGCATCAAAGTAGCTACTGCTTACTAACGACTGACCGCTGACCGCTGACCGCTAATCTCAAGGTCGAATCACGTGATGCAGGTCTAACGACTATCAGCTACTTGCAGTGAGAATAGTTGAGCGAGCAGCATCAAAGTAGCTACTGCTTGCGAAAGGCTGACCGCTGACCGCTAACCGCTAATTTCAAGGTCGAATCACACGATGCATGTCTAATGACGGCGGTGCTACATTTGTCTGCGTCAGCATGTCGTGAATTTGTCCGCGATGATGCGTTTGATGGTTGAAAAAATGAGCGACCAGCAGAGCGGCAGGATCATCAAGCTGCCGCCCTTGATTGTTGACATACTGAATGGACTGCGCCAGAAACTCATTGGTCAAGCCAGCAGCAAAGGTTTCGATGTGCTCGTCTTGAGCAACGCGAGCAACCCGCAAGGCATCAAAGTTTTCATAGAGAATGGCGTTGAGACCGATTGACGGTGTAGTGCCGCCTTCAAAACGGGTCACCCAAATGCGATCGCCCACCATAATGTGATTGAGCGTGCCATGAATACTCTTAAAGAATGCTGGGCGAGTGCAGGTACGTTCTGCCTCTGAAAGCTGCGCGCAAGCATCGTAAAGTTTGCAGTTTGCAAGGGTGTTGTAACGTGCCAGCGTTTGGAAATGTTGAACGAGCATGGGGGAGGCGCGAAACGGAGATTTGAGTTTTAACTTCTGACTACACTTTTAGTCTTTAGTGAAGAGGGAGTAGGGAGTGGGGAGTGGGGAGTGGGGAGTCGGGAGTCGGGAGTAAGGGAGTAGGGAGTGGGGAGTCGGGAGTGAGGCTGTTTTCGCCTTTAGCCTTTAGCCTTTAGCCTTTAGCCTTTAGCCTTTAGCCTTTACTTTCGCTAAAGCTGTTTTAACACTTCGGGCAAGAGCTTCGCTGGGATTTGAGAGAGCGCTAGTGTTTGCCCTTTTGACCCGAATTCCGTATGGAAGGCACGCATGGTTTGGATGACGTAGCTGAACACAGTCTGGTAAAGCTCTGTTTGGGGTTGCCAAGTTTGGAGTGCCTGAAGGTGGTGGTGCAAGGCAGCTTCCAGGTGTGCGGAGCGTTGGGCGCTGGTTTCTCGACTATGTTTATCCGTAGCGACCTGGTAGTAAGCAAGCCCCAGATTATTATGAGTCGCGGCGGGATCAAAGGAGAAGGCAGTAGGGGCAACAGTATTGTCTGTTAGATATTCTACAGCAGCGATCGCGGTTTTATAGGCTGCGATCGCCTGGTGAAAACCTTCGCAGCGTTGCTCATGCTTATTCTCTAGCAGGTTCGCAAGCTGCCAATAAGCGGTACCAAGATTGTTTTGCGTGGCGGCATAGGCGGCAGGTGCAACGTCGAGTGTGCGATAGATCAGGGCTGCCCGATACGCACCGATCGCCCGTTGCAAGAGGTCAGCCGCCGACAGATCTTTGCCCTTAGCCGTGCCTACACCGAGGTTTGCCTGGGGCTGCTGTGCCAGATTCCAGTACGCAGTCCCTAGATTATTTTGAATCATGGCGTAGTGCATAGGCTCGCAATCGGGACTGTAGTAGCGCAATGCCTCGAAATAAGCCGCGATCGACTGTTTGAGTCGTCGTATGGGCTGCTGGTGCTGCGCCAGGTTCCAGTACGCGGTACCCAAGTTATTTTGCGTCGCTGCATAGCGTGCTGGATCGTCATGCAGTTGGCGATAGCGGAGGGCTGACTCGTAGGCTCCTACCGATTGCTCTAAGCTTTCTGCTGGTGTGCGAAACCGTGCCATGTCTCCATACGCCGAACCGAGATTGTTCTGAATCATGGCGTAGTTGTGCGGACGCGTTTCGGGATTGGTTTTGACCAATGCCTGCTGATACGCCGCGATCGCCTGATCCAGGTACGTCAGGCTGGTGTCCGTATCTGCTTCTTGCCGCGATAGCATCCAGTACAAATTGCCAATGTCATTCAACACGTCAGACCATTGCAAGGAGCCATCGTCTAGCCATTGCAGCGTCTGCTCGTACACACAGATAGTTAACAGTAAGTGCTGTGAGGACGCATTACCCTGCTCAATGCGATCGCGGCAAAGGGTACCCAGATTTTGATATGCCGCCAAGAGTGTTGCCTTTGGAGCCTGTTGCAGATGCAATTGCTCGATCTGCTGCAACGCCTGAACAATCCTCGAATTTTGGCTAGAAGCGTGTTCGCCCTCTTCAGCCACAACTGAAAGAATGAGGTCGGCTAACTCCAGTGCTGCCTGACTCTGGCTGGAGGAGTCCGTGTTGCTGAGCTGGGTTGGCGTATCGATCGGCTCCGCGATCGCAGAGCCAACAGCGCCGTTTCCTAGTAGATTTGCTGCTACAGGGGTCGTAGCCTTGCCATTTTGACTGTTCTGACTGGCATCCTGGTCGTCGCTTGAAGGGTCATTGCTTGAAGCGTAAGTGACGGCAGCATCGGCTACAGTGACCCTGTGAGTAGGCGCGATCGTCGGCGAAGCCGCTTCAGCAGCACTGTTCGTCTGATCCTGTACTGGCTCTGTAAGATTATCGGTATTCTGATGACTAGAGCCGTCTAACAGCGCTAAATCGTGGCTCAAAATATCCCAGAGATTCTCTTTTGGTACCGCTGCCTTCGCTGATTCATGATTTTGGCTAGCATTGACCGCCTGAGCGATCGTGTGGTGAGGCGGAAACGCGACTACACTCTCATCTGGTGGGCGATCGTCCTGGTTTGCCGCCGCTATGGGATGAGATGCGTACCTAGCTGGCGCTGCAATCTCACCTTGACGCTGATCTGCCTCACTGACAGCAGTTTGCGGCGGGGATGCGGCGGATGTGTAGCGAGTATCCAGACGAGCGGCAATGGAGCGCACGGGCGTTGGGTCGCCCTCAAATTCAAACAGAGCTGTGTGCCAGTTCCAAAAATTAGGCGCTGATTGCTGTACAACGTTCAGCCATGGACGCGGTAGCCAGAGCAGCAGCGGCGCTTCTAGACAGGACAAGTAGTGCTCAACCTGCTGTAGGGAGCTTAGAAAGCGCTTCTGTACCTGAGCAGGTTGACGGGTTAAGCGCTCGGTGCCCAAAATCTGAAAACCGGGCGATCGGGCGCGTTGACTAGATTCCTTCGGTGGCGGATACTGTGCCAACCACTCAGCAATCTGCACCATCGGACTGGGATCGCTCAGATTCAGGTTGAGGCTGACCAATCGAGGGTAAAGTCGGCGTGATGGCAACGGGATGTTTGAGAGTGGAGTCTGTGCATCGCGATCGTCTGTAACGACTGACAGCCGATGGTTAAGTGGCGAAGCAACGCTGGCAGCGCTCAGTGGGCTTGTCGGTGCCATTGCCTCGACTGCTAAAGGTTTGGGCGATGGATGCGCCAACTCTGCATACAAACGGGCAGCCAAACGGTTACGCAACGCCAAGTCATCGCAGACTGCCAGAAAGATTTGTCGACGCAGGTTCAGGCTGAACGCTAATTTCAGGCGCAGATACGCTTTTTGATTCTGTCCTGAAAAGACCTGAGCGCGATCGTGAGTGGGAGAAACTGTGGAAGAACAGTCAGCGAGTTGCATTGCAGGTGGTACGCCGTGTCGCGCGAAGCAGCCGGGTGTTTGAAGCTGATACCACTCTTTTCAGAGGATTGGTAGCGGCTTCAGGACGAAAGGCTGACATTGCTTGGACGAGCCAATTCACCGTTGGCGGCGATGAATCGGCAGTAGATACACCTTTATGCAGGAGTGGAACGATAAAACCGGGCGTTTACCTGAAGTAAACAGCCCGGTCATATTCTAAAGTCACTAATTTTTGTAGCGTCTTAGGCTCGTGTCAAGAGCTTGCTATCAAAAGAATGTTGTACCACTAGGATACCGAAACTGCAACAAACAAGAGTCCACCGATCAGAGCGACGGCTCCCGCTCCCAAAATGATGTAGTTCCGCTTCTGATTCGTGTTGGGCGGCTCAGCTTCATACATTTTGGGTTCGATCGCAAAGTTGTTTAGCCGTCCGCCTTCTTCAACGGTGTAACGCATAAGTTATCCTCAAGTATTTCAAAAGATTGTAACAGAATTGTAACAAAAAAGTGGGAATAACTCCCATTCATACCAAAAAGATTTGCGGATTGCTCATATTCCTGTCGAAACGTTACGACACGTAACACGGCTCGACGCGCCAGGGGCTGTCATCAATTACAACTACACATGACTTGCAGCAAGGGTTCCAGCCCCTAGACTGGTGTGTTGGGGCGAGCGCGATCATGCTGATACCGCAGGGTTTCGGAGCTAATTGATGACGCGCCCTAGGGCTTGGTATGGATAGTGCCTGTGATCGGTGAGCTGGGGCTTGCGTAAGTCTTGATGGGAATGCGTCCCGCTTGATAGGCAAGTCGTCCTGCGATCGCTGCCAGGTGCATCGCACGTGCCATTGCTGCCGGATTTTGTGCCTGGGCGATCGCGGTATTAATCAACAGCGCATCGGCTCCCAGTTCCATTGCCTGCGCTGCTTCGCTGGGTACGCCAATCCCGGCATCCACGACGACGGGCACGGTGGCGTTCTCGATAATGATCCGAATGTTGGCGGCGTTATTAATGCCTTGACCAGAGCCGATCGGTGATCCTAACGGCATGACGGTCACACAGCCAACCTCTTCCAACCGCTTTGCCAGTAGTGGATCAGCGTTGATGTAGGGCAGTACGGCAAAGCCTTCTTTGACGAGCTTCTCTGCCGCTTCGAGGGTGCCGATCGGGTCAGGCAGCAGATATTTAGAGTCGGGAATGACTTCCAGCTTGACGAAGTTGTTGTCTTCTTGCCCCAGCAGTTTTGCCATTTCGCGTCCCAACCGAGCGACGCGCACCGCTTCATCGGCGGTTTGGCACCCAGCGGTGTTGGGCAGCATCCAGATTTTGGTCCAATCCAAGGCTTCTGCCAGTCCTTCATGACCGGGGGCATTCGTTTGAACACGCCGCACGGCAACGGTGACGATTTCACATTCACTCGCAGCGATGCTCTGGCGCATCTCGTCAAAGTTGCGATATTTGCCCGTGCCTGTCATCAGACGCGATTTGAAGGTGCGTCCGGCGATCGTCAACACGTCATCTTTAGCCCGGTCTAGTGGTCGATCTAATAGTTGCATGATCATCAGTCCTCAACTCTTTGCATCATCAGGGGTGTGCCCAAGCGCGTGTAGTTGCGCTGTGAGTCGCTTAATTTCGTCTTCGGCTTGCTGAGCACGACGTTCCGCTGCATCGGCTCGTTGCCGTTCTTTGTCTGCCCGCTGGCGTTCCTGGTCGGCACGCGATCGCTCTTCCTCTGCCCGTTCCGCAATTTGCTCATAGGTTTCAAAGGGTTGCCCGTTGGGACGAATCAGTACCAGATCGCCCTCTGGCGTTAAGCCAAAGCAGACGTTCAACCGGGGGCTAACCCATGCCTCCATTGACTCGATCGCCTCTAAGCGATCATCTTGACGCAGAAACCCGCCGAGGCTGGCGCGATCGGGGTCATAAATGTAGTATTCCTCTACACCATAGCGTTCGTAAAACTGAAACTTGCGGGTCATTTCGGGAATGGTGTGACCGGGCGCAATCACCTCGAAAACCACATGTGGCGGCGTATCCGCTTCGAGCCATTGCTGGTAACTGGCGCGATCGCCCTTGGGTCGATCGAACACGACCATCGCATCGGGTGCCTGCCGCAATTTGTTGTCGCCCTCGACGGGATACCAGAGCAAATCGCCTGCCACAAAAACGTCTGAGTCGTCAATAAACAGCCAATCCAAGCCTTTTTTGATGTACACAATCCACTCAAACTGGATTGTATTCTCTGCCATTGGCAGTCCGTCTGATTCTGGGTAGATGATGGGCGATGAGGTCATGACCATTGGCGTTCCTTGCTGCTGCTTCTTCCAGCGTAGATCACAGTGTTACGACTGTTACGGCTTTTGTTGCGATCGACCCTCTTTCCCACACCTGTCACGGCTGAACATTTCAACCACCCTTGATTAGATCGTGTTCGTCAAGCTTTTTATGATGCGCGATCGGGGTAGCAGGATAAGGGTGGGTGGGGGCGATCGTTTGATCTAAGTGACTACGACTTGGGCGTGATTTCAATGTCTGCTTTGGAACGATAAAAGCAGACATTGAAATCAAGGAAAAAGTTAGTTTGACCCAGAATCAGCGGAGCATTTGGGCTACGTGCCCAGGCAAAGACCAGTTCGGTTAAGGGAAAATTTGCAATCTCAACTATTGCAGTGAAAGGAATGGCTTGCTGATTGCCAAGATTGCCTGCTAATTGAATGATAGCCCTACGTTCATCCCACTCAGTTCCCAATTGAAGACCGAGTTCATAAGGCAAGACATTTACTGTAGCGCCACTGTCTACCAACCCAACTGCTTTAATGCTCCGATCGCCGCGCCGTAGTACCAGTGGAATTCTTGGCAGACTATCAAACTCGTTTTGCGTTGGACTGGTGGTTGAATACTTGAATCGCATACATTATGGGCGATCGCTATCCGCTGGCTTAAGCGCGTCCATTAAAATGGCACCCGCACCAAAGCTATCGTAAGGAGTTGGCATGTTGTAGGTCTTGAACGGTTCTAGTGGCGCGATCGCTTCAGTCGTATCTAGATCTTCCACGAGAATCCGAATGAGTTTAAGCTTTTCGATGGCAGAAAGCTGCCGCGCCGCCGGAAGCACCTCAGCTAAGGTCATATCAGTATCCTCCTCATTCAGGTCTCCATGCCTCAGTTTACTGGATACCAGGGTTAGTAGCTATAACGCTATTAATACAAAAAGGGCAGCCTAATGGTATTCACACAGTCTCATTTCAGACGGTCGGTGGGCACATTAGGTTGGCAACCTACTGCTTGGTAAAATTATGGCAACATACCTTTTAACATGGAATCCGAATGAATGGGCTTGGGAGGATATAGATAAGTCATCGCGAGAAGTCAGTTCCGGTAAATCTGTTTTTATTGAATGGAGCTGTGGCAATACTAAGAAGATTCAAAAGGGCGATCGCGTTTTTGTGCTCAGACAAAGCGCTGAGCCAAAAGGAATTTGTGCTTCAGGTATCGTGATTGAGGGATCTTTTGAGGGTGAGAACTGGAAGGGCAATTCAGCACAATTTATTAAGCTCAAGTTTGACACCTTGCTCAATCCAGAAACAGAAAAAGTATTGCCTCGTCATCTGCTAAATAAAGCAGAGTTCTCCCGAGTTCGCTGGGATATCCAAAGGTCAGGAATTACAATCTACACTGAGGTTGCTGCTGAATTAGAAAAACACTGGACACAATTTTCTAATAAACCTAGTCTTTCAAATGCTGATCAGCTAGAAACTGAACAGCAAAAAGTTGAAGCTGAAGGTTATTTTGATACAGGCAATCTTGAGGATGCAAGAAGAAGAGTAATAACGTCAATTGTTCAAAGACGTGGGCAATCGGAGTTTCGACTTGGGCTGCTGAATGCCTATGCGGGTCAGTGCCCAATCACAAATTGCAATATCGAAGCGGCTATCGAAGCAGCACACATCATGTCCTATCGAGGAGATAAAAGCAATCACATTACCAATGGCTTACCACTCAGAGCAGATATACACATACTGTTCGATCTGCATTTGTTGTCGATTCATCCAGACACCTACCGAGTCCTTCTATCCCCTGAAGTAGCTTCATCTTCTAACTACGGTGCATATGCAGGTCAAAAATTGAGACTGCCCCAGAACAAGGCAGCTTCGCCAGATCGAACAGCACTGCGAAACCATTACGAAGTCTTTCTACAAAAGCATGAAAAGCCAAAGCAAAAGTCAGCCACATAGCTTCGCTGCATCTGACTAGGCTAACTCTTCCCACAAACCAAATTGCCATTAGAGAAACAAGCGATCGCGTTGTCTTACCGTTCTGATGCTTTTTATGGTGGGTACGATCGCTGCGCAATCTGAAACATCAGCCTTTTCCGTTGCTTCAGTCCCAGCGTTATACTCAAATTAATCTCGGATGCAGTGGATCATTGATGTAAGGAAAGAAAGCTGTGTTAGACGAAACAACGCTTGAACAACGCCTGGTAACACTTGAGGCAGCCGTTTCTGACCTTCAACAAAAGCTTGAAGAGAAGCCAGCCTCTAAAAACTGGTTAGAAAAGCTCATTGGTTCAATCTCTGATGAGGACGTTTTTCGTGAAGCTCTAGAGTATGGACGTGCCTTTCGTCAGGCTGACAAGCCAAATGATGAAAGCGGCGAACAATCGTGAAGTATTTGCTCGATACCGATCACATTAGCTTTCTACAGCAGCGCCGAAGTCTGGAATTTGCTCGTTTGACAGCTCGCATACAACCGTTCAACCCTGCTGATTTTGCGCTATCGGTTGTTAGCTTCCACGAACAAGTGCTTGGCGCTCATAGCTTTATCAACCGTGCCCAGACAAATGCTGATTTAGCGCGTGGTTATGCTCTGCTGTTAGAAATCCTTGATGGTTTTGCAATGGCTCCAGTTTTACCGTTTGATGCCAAAGCGATTGACGTTTTTGATCAGTTGCGTGAGCAGCGAGTTCGTGTTTCCACAATGGATTTGAGAATTGCCGCGATCGCCATATCCCACAAGTTAGTGCTGTTAACTCGAAATGTGAGTGATTTCAGTAAAGTTCCAGGGTTGGTAACAGAAGATTGGACGGCGTAGCGATCGCGTTGACTCAACGTTCTGATGCTTTTTGTGATGGGCGCGATTGGACTGCCTTCGTCACGTAAAATGGGAAAATCAGTAGGTTAGATAGAAACCGATGTATGTCAGTCCGGCGACCCCGTTATAGCAAAGAAGAATTCGCTCGACGTGGTGATGAAATCTACGAATTGCAGGTGCGCCCACGAGTAGAAGCCGAGCATCAGGGCAAGATTGTTGCGATCGATCTTGACACAGGCGCTTGGGAAGTTGATGCCAGCGAAATCGATGCTTGCGCCCGCCTTGAAGCACATCACCCCGACGCTCAAATCTGGATTGTCCGAATTGGTTCTCGTCATGTTCGGCGCTTTGGGGGACGCACGAAGAACGCTGTATGATCAGTGGCTCTGTCAACGTGGAATTTGAGCCGATCGTGCCCTTGTCAGTCTGCGCTGCCAATGGACAGATCCATACACAAGATGCGATCGTTGATACAGGGTTCAATGGTTGGCTTTCATTACCTCCAGACGCGATCGCTTTACTAGAGCTAACCTGGAAGCGGCGTGGGCGAGCAATTTTAGGCGATGGCAGTGAATGTGTCTTTGATGTCTACGAAGCAGTTGTTCTTTGGGATACGGACTTACTGACAATCCCAGTGGATGAAGCTGATGCAGAACCACTCATTGGCATGTCATTGATGGAAGGCTACCAGCTAACGGTGCAAGTGTTTGAGGGTGGTCGTGTAGAACTCAGTCGCCTACACAATCCTTGATCGCCCCTTCCCACAAATCAAATTGCCATCAGAAAAACTGGCGATCGCGTTGACCCAATATTCTGATGCTTTTTATGGTAGATGCGATCGCACAAAGCCACACATTGAGCGATCGCAACCGGATCAATTCGGTTGCATCCAATCACCTTACTTACCGTGACACACTGCGCGGGTCAAGGGCATCGCGCAGACCGTCGCCCAGTAAGTTAAACGCCAGAACGGTGAGAATAATTAGCAGTGCGGGGGGCCAAATCAGCCAGGGTTGCAGCACCAGAATCGAGGCATTGGTCGCTAGTGAGAGCATATTGCCCCAGGATGGATCGGGCTGCTGAATGCCCAAACCGATCAAGCTCAAAATCGACTCTGCCACGATAAAGTCGGGAATGGAAAGCGTGGCGGAAATCACAATATAGCTGGCGGTTTGAGGCAGCACATGGCGGATAATGATGTAGAGCGATCGTCCTCCCATTGCCCGCGCTGCCTGTACAAATTCACGCTCTTTAATCGATAACACCTGCCCACGAATCACCCGCGCCAACCCAGCCCAGCGGATAAAGGATGTAATCAGAATGATGAGCAAGAACCGTTGGGCGCTGCTGAGTCCTGGTGGTAGTACCGCCGCTAACGCAACCAGCAAATAAATACTAGGAATGGTCATCAGCACTTCAACCAGGCGCATCAGGACGCTATCGATCCAACCACCAAAGTAGCCAGAAATGCCGCCAACCAACATTCCAAGCGGGAACGAAATGATGATGCCAACCAGACCAATACTTAAGCTGATGCGTGCGCCATACAGCAAGCGACTGAACTGATCGCGTGCCTGCTCATCCGTGCCCAAGAGGTTGAATTTCCCCGCTCCAGCAGTACCAAACAGGTGCCAGTTGCCCGGGATGCCGCCAAATACCTCAACTTCATCAAACCTGGGATCGGCAAGCGAAAACCTGGTCGGCAGCGGTAGCTTAATTTGCAATAAACGGTATTCATCGCCGACAACAAAGAGTCGTAGCGGCGATGGTTTGCTGCGATCGACCACCAGTTGACGATCGCCCGTGTTTAAGTCCACTGGACCCTGTGTCGTGGGATAGACATATGGACCAGTAAACGCGCCAGCTTGATCTTGCCAATAGATTTGAGTCGGCGGCAGCAGTGCTCCGTCTGGTTGCGAGGCATACGGGTCATACGGCGAAACAAACTCGGCAGCGATCGCCGCTACATAAAACAGCAGCAGTAGGATCGCGCCAAGTCGAGCGAGAGGATTGTTCTTAAGTCGTTGCCACCAGTTCATAGTGCAGGCTAAACGCCGAGAAGTTGCTGTTAGTGCGGAGAAAAGCTGAGCGACCGAGTGACTGACAGGGTGATCACGCTCTTTAAAATCGTACTCCGAGTCCGTTCAAACTTAGCATGGACACGACGAAGAACAGAGGACAAATAGTCAGAAGGCACCAGATAGACAGCAGAGACAAAAAGTAGAAGACTTTTACGTTGATGTCGATCGCCTGCACCTACTTCCTTTTTGGCACTCGTAAATGTGCCAAAATCACGACTTTTTGCGGTTTTGCAATTCTTATTCTTCGCCAGAGTTTTCCCCACCGATTCCACAGACTTTCCACAGGTTTTCCACAGAGATCACGAGTTTTTCCACAGGATTACGCTCGTTTTCCACACCATAGAACCGTAGAATCGGACTTCTGCGTGTTGCGCGTCACTCAGCCGATCGCGCCTTCATGCTGAGAAAACTCTGCAAAAGACTAAGTAATGTTTCGGGGATCGCTTATAAATGCCGATTCTTTCGTTAGCCCGTTTAGGCATCAATGTTCAGTCGGGGATGAACGACATTGACAAGCAAACCGACCTCTAGGCACAATGATTGACTTATCCCCGCAAGCGTTCTGAAACCCACGCCAACAGCACTGTTTGCGTTTGAAGAATCCGAGCGACTGTGGTGTGTGCCTTAGTTTCAACGCTGCGGCACGCGAATCTTGTTGGCTTTTTACCAGGGTGCAACGTTGCATTACTTCCTAATCGCTTCATATCAACGTGCTTCTAGCATTCACTGAGGTTCTCAATGACCACGACCGTTAGCATTCTGGCTGAAATTCCTGAAGAACTTCATACGGCAATCACGCTCTACCTCGAAAGCCGTCCCGACTGGGATCAAGATCGCGTCTTTGCGGCTGCACTGTCCCTCTTTTTGTTGCAAAATGGAGATTGCGATCGTCGTGCTGCACGAGTTTACCTGGATGCGCTGTTTAACCATGCCGTTTAGCGATCGCGTCTTTGAAATTGCCGCTTTGAGCGATCGGACTCGACTGCAATTTTAAGCTCTGAGCGTTTTTAAGAGGGTTTCTTCATGGCTTACTACTGGTTCAAGGCGTTTCACATCGTTGGCATTGTCTGTTGGTTTGCGGGCATGTTTTATCTGCCACGGCTGTTTGTCTACCATGCTGAAGCGAGTGAACAGCCAGAGCCTGCTCGCGGCATCCTGAGAAGCCAGTATCAAATCATGGAGAAGCGCCTTTACAGCATCATCATGACTCCTGCCATGTTGCTGACCGTCGCTATGGCGATCGGTCTGGTCACAACCGAACCTGATGTGCTTAAGCAGCCCTGGATGCATGTCAAGCTTGCCTGCGTTGCCCTTCTGCTGGGCTACCACCATTACTGTAAGCGCCTCATGAAACAGTTGGCGGCAGATAAATGCAGAATGAATGCACAGCACTTTCGCTGGTTCAACGAGGTGCCAACGGTCTTTTTTGTTGTAGTGGTGCTGCTGGCAGTATTCAAAAACAACTTGCCGACGGATCTGACCGTCTGGGGCATTGTGGCGATGGTGCTTGGGTTTGCGATCGCCATTCAGCTCTATGCCAGAAAGCGTCGCTTGGCGAGAGAGCGTGCAGCCGTAGACCAGTCAGAGGACGGGTTACTTAGCAACGCAAGTTCTTAAACGTTGCCTGCATCGGTAGTCTGTCGTTAAGACACCTATAAAGAAGCCATGCAGGAGATGCTTAACCTCTTCCGCATGGCTTTTAACTGGGTAGAAATGTTATCCATTCGCGGGTGAAAGACCGCAATTTCTTTGAAAAACCAGCGGTCTGAATTGAAAAAACAGGGAGCGATCGCTCCCTGTTTAAATTTGAACCCACATGGATAAAACGAACGTAACAACAGCGCTTCTAATACGCCAGACCCATACTGCGGGTTGTTTCGGCTCCCAGGTAAACCCGGATGCTTAAGAAATCAGTAGGGCAGGCAGTTTCGCACCGCTTGCAACCAACGCAGTCTTCTGTTCTTGGCGATGAGGCAATTTGACCCGCCTTACAACCATTCCAGGGAACCATCTCTAGAACGTCAGTAGGGCAGGCGCGGACGCATTGGGTGCAACCAATGCAGGTGTCATAGATTTTGACCGTATGAGACATATTATGAAGGGCTCCAAATGAATGCTTGATACTTTGCAGCATTGATCAGCCAGCCTGGCGGCAGATGTAACCGCTGAAAGCTTCAGAGTCAACGCCAAGTTTACATCACCGCTGGAACCCTCTCTGGGAAAAGGCTGCAAAACTTCAAAGAATGTAATAGTTCTAGGGACCAGCAAAGACAGCATCTTCAATATCTTGTCGGCTGAGCGAGTATTTGAACGATCGCTGGATACTGTAGTCACTATCGCTGGGCTGTTTATAGCGAACCGTGAGCTGATCAATGTCCAAACACAGCTCCGCCTTCCAATCAGGGTGCTGGATGTGCCAACAATGCCGTTCGGCGCGATTTTGTTCACACCCCTGGGCAAGCAGCCATTGCTCAATTTCAGGGAGGGGATGATTGTAAAGAGGCGTATCAGCAGCAGGAAGTGACATTGAAGAGTTAGAAGGAATGGAGAACATGGAGTAATACTTTGTTGTGATAGCACAGGGTCAGATGTCTGGTTCCAGGCTGGCTGATGGTGAAGCAAGAGGAACATCCGCTTCCGGTTTGTGAACGCTGGTAGTGGTTTCCTGCTGAGGAGCACTCATGTGGGCGGTGATTGGCTGTAAGACCGCTTCGCCTCTGGTAATGCCGATCGCGATCGCCAACACTAAACAGCCCACAAACGTGATCCCAAGAATAAACAGGGCAAAAATTTCTCCAGGCGACAGCGGTCGATCGGTCGCGTCAAGGTAGGCAGATGACGGTTGAAAGGTGCTGGTTGATGGCGTTGATCGCTCATACCGTAGCGATCGCTGAACCACTGGAACAGACGAGTAACCAATCGTTTGGTCGTACGCTGTCCGCCGCTCCGGGCTGCTGAGCGTCGCATACGCTTCGTTGAGCTGCTGGAATTTTGCGGTGGCGATCGCCGCAGCTAGAGCGGTCGTGTCAGGATGATACAACTTGCTCAAGTCACGGTATGCCTGTCGAATTTCGCGTACAGAGGCTGAGGGGTGTAAGCCCAGTAAGCCGTAGTAACTCGCAGCCAACACCTGTTGCTGTGATGCCCTTACTTCGTTCTTGTCTTGTGGAGTCGCCCGATCCTGAGTCACGCGAAAATCCTGCTCTTTTCAGCGGTTAAAGCCTTGACTGACTTCTGCCTATTGTAGCTGTGTTACCGATTCGGGGCTAGGGTGAAGCAGTGAGGAGTGAGGGGGTGAGGGCATAAGGAGTGAGTCGAACTTACTCAAAACTCTCTGTAGTCTGGTTGTGTCGGCGGACACAGCCCAAACTCTAAACTCCAAATTCAAAACGCTTTTTCATCCTTTCTCTGATGCACCACTCCAGCGATCGCTGCCAGCAAGAGCCAGCCGAGTAAATTAATGCGAACATCAAACAGCGTAATATCCAGGAAACTGAAGAGCGTACAGCCTGTGAAAGCAACGAGGTAGCTGAAGTAAAGTAGGCGATCGTGGGCATCTGTCTGGGTTCCTGCGTGACTCAAGGGAACTTTGGAGTAGAGCAGGAGGCTACCTTGTACAACCACCCAACCGACTAGACCAAAGAACAGGATGGTAGATGGAGACCCTGTTTCAGCCGCCAGCATCAGCAATAGGTTGTGAGAATGCCCAATGAAGTAATGCATTTGTGCCTGGTAAAGGGGGCTGAAGTTGCGTAATCCCCAGCCTGTAAAGGGTCGCTGCTGCGCGAGTGACCAGGCAAAACGCCATTGCGTCTGGCGTAGTTGTGCAACGGGACGATCGGTATAGAGCTGATCAGTCAACCGCACCCAGAAAAATGCTGGCACGATCGCCCGCAACCAGTCGCGTCCTGGCGCTGGAGCAAACGCTGCACCAAGCGCACCACTGACGACAACGCCTACACCAATCAGCAGCCAACGCCATCCCAAATAAAGGGCATAGGCAAGGCAAGCAAAAACCGCGATCGCCCAGGCATTGCGAGAGTTCGTTAGCACCAGGGCGATCGCGTTGCCGAGAACGGCGACAGTGAGAAAAAGGCGGGTGAAGGGGGAGTGGGGAGTGGGGAGTGGGGAGTCGGGAGTCGGGAATGAGTCTTGAGTTAATGCTGCTCCCCCTGCTCCCCCTGCTCCCCCTGCTCCCCCCCTCTCCTGCCTCCTGCCTCCTGCCTTATCCCCCCAAAACGCCTCTACCCACAGTCCCAGGCTCAGCGTCAGCATCATTGCCAGATAGCTTGCCAGCACGTTTGCGTAGAAGAAGATCGATGCCATGCGACCGGGAGGCGTGCCTGTTGGATCGATCGCCCAATCGACGACAATCCATAAGATTTTCACCTGCCCTGACAGCCCCAAAAACTGTTGCCCTAGCCCGATCGCCACTACAGGCACAGAGCCAATCACCAGCAACCACGCCAGTCGGCGCAGTTGGGCAGGCGTTTGAATCAGCTCACTCAAGCCTGCAAAGACAAAAAAGAACGGCAGAAAGTTAAAAAGACCCAATAGTGAATCAGTCTGCTTGAACGCCAGAGCTGTACTGAGTAGCATCAGCAAACTCAGGATGGCAAAACCCCAATGTAGAGGACGGCGGATAATGCTGCGAAAGCGCTGCCTCCAAATGGCGATCGCCACAAACAAAATGCCCAAACCACCCAGCAACGGGCTGAACGGTAGCAAAAACACTGCCCATTGGGTCACATTCCAGGGTGTTTGGAGCTGGCGATCGGGATGGCGCTGACTTGGAAACCAGGTTTTCAACCAATGTCTAAACGTCATCGCCTGCTCGCCTGCGACACGTGACAGCATTGTTGTGAACTGGTATGGCAATGATCAAGCAATTTCAAAGCATTCAGCGCGGGTGAGACGAATCTGGGCGAGGGCGTAAATGGTTGGGATAATGCGACCATAGTTGGTGGCGATCGTTCGCCATCCCAAGTCTGCCAGAAACCATGCCCACATCGCTGGACCCACAACCGCGAAAATACTACGAACGGCAGTCAACCGTGCCGCACTCAGCGCCATGCCACGGCGAGCAGTTTGTATTGCCAGATAATGTTGAAACTGCGTCGCGGCGACTGCACCACCAACGCTCACTGCCTGCTGAGCCACCTGGTACGTTGCAAAGTGAAGTGCAAACTGACGCGCAATCTGCTGAATGAGCAGCGGACGCAACACAGAACTAATCGCGATCGCGCTACTTCCCTTCACCAACAAGCTTAACGGATCTTGCTGGAGTGCTAAAGGCAGTTGGGGCAAAATCTGAGAGTTTGTGAGCGATCGCTGTAGCCGAATCGTCAACGCGCCCCGCTCAGCAGCAGGCAGTTGCTTCCAGGCGCGCGACAGCAGCGAAAGAAAGACTTCTGCCTCTAGATCCACTGTGGACATCGATCCCTGGTAGGGCAGTTTGAGATGTCGACACACCTGAATCAAGATTTGGCGATACGTCAGCCGCTGTGTTTTCCGACTCAGCACTGTCACGCCATCGGCTGCCAGAAACCGAAACCGTTCCTCCAACGCATTCAACCAATCAGTGCGATCCTGACTCTGTACCACGATCGGGTCAGACGCATTCACATAGTCGAGTGGATTAAACTTGGGGCGAAATAGAATCTCCGTCAAATCTTGCAACTCATCCTCTGTTGCCAACTCCAACGCGGCTCTCAGTTCATCCACCCCCGTTCCTCCTCATCTACACATTGACTTGCTCTCATTATTCTACCCAATGGGCAAGGGAGTGGGGAGGGAGAGTAGGGAGTGGGGAGTGGGGAGTGGGGAGTGGGGAGTGGATAAGTTTTGAATTAGTTTTGACGCTGACGGCTGACGGCTGACCGCTAACGGCTGACCGCTAACGGCTGACCGCTGACCGCTGACCGCTGACCGCTGACCGCTGACCGCCAACTGCTAACTCCTCGATATAATAAATCGAGCTTTTAGAAAACACGTTTTTCCATGACAAACTTTTCGCTTGACTGTGATATCGCTGTCGTTGGTGCAGGTATGGCAGGATTAATCTGCGCGCAACAGCTTCAACAGGCGGGCGATCGCGTAATGATCCTGGAAAAATCACGGGGCGTGGGTGGGCGCATTGCGACTCGGCGCTTGCATGAGACCCTGGCAGATCATGGCACCTGCTATCTCACACCCAAAGGAGAGGCATTTCAAGGGTTTGTTGAGCGTTTGGTGGCGGCAGGCGTAGTGCAGTCGTGGACAGATACGGTGCATGAACTGAGTCCTGTGGGCACGCTCAGCGCCTCACCTGCGACAGACCGCTATCCGCGCTACGTTGCACCGGATGGGATGACGGCGATCGCCAAATCTCTCGCTGCCGAGCTGGACATTCGCTTTAGCCATTTGGTGCAGTCGTTGACGTTGGTGAATAACACTCACTGGCAATTAACTGTGCAGCGAACGAATTTAGATCAAACAAAGGTAACTGAGACCTTGACAGCCAAGGCGATCGTCGTGGCGATTCCGGCTCCTCAAGCCGCAGTGTTGCTACAAGCTCTGCCGTCAGACGTTTTGCCGGAAGCATTTTTGCAGCAAGTGCAGTCTGTCGCCTTTGTTCCCTGTTTGAGCGTCATGGCGGGCTATGCGCTCGATCGCCAGCAAGATTGGTACGCTCAGTATCCTGATGTGCGATCGCTGACCTTCACTAAGAATGGCAATCTCTCCTGGCTTGGGTTAGACAGCAGCAAACGGTCTGCGTCACAGCAGACTGTTTTTGTGCTTCAGAGTACGCCTGCGTTTGCCGAGCAGTATCTGGATGCGATCGATTTACAGGCGGCAGGCTACCAATTGCTCAAGCGATCGGCTGAAAAGCTGACTCCCTGGCTGGCAAAACCAGACTGGCTTCAGGTGCATCGCTGGCGGTATGCCTTTGCTAAAGCGCCCTTAGCAGACACTTATTTGGTGGCATCAACCCCTATACCGCTCGTTTGTGCTGGTGACTGGTGTGGCGGTACAAAAGCAGAGCACGCGTTTTTATCAGGGTTAGCCGCCGCAAAACACTTAAGCCACTCGCGTCAAAATTAAGTGCAGTGTTGCATGTTAAAAGCACCCAAACCTGAACCAGCTTCGGGTGCTTTTGCGATCGCTCGTTGGTGATGTTCTAGACATGGTGTTCCCTTTTTATAGAGACATGACCTATGATGTCCCTACAAAAGAGCGCTTTTACGTGTCAGCAGCGCCTTCACCAGCCCGGTTTGCGCCATCTTGATCGCCACCCTCAGCCTCATCACGACCACCGCCATCAGTGCGTCGTCTACCAAAGCGACCAGTGTTCGTTTTCTTGCGAAACTTCCGGGCGTAAGCCTGATTACGGAGAGCTTTTTCTTTCTTTTGGTTGCGGCGTTTAGCCATGTATACCCCTTATAAAACAGCCGACGAGTGAGCAACGATCATTCAGCGCTCGAAAACCTGACCTTTGTGCCATACGGATTGGGCGCTGACTCAAAAATCTAAGAGTGAGAAGATCACTTTAACATAATCTGCCGAGCTTGCCGGACACTGAGGTCTCAACTGGCAGGGCGAACGCATCCTGTCAATCAATCGAGCTAGTTCTCGATTTCCAGTCTATGTAGGCAGACTGTGTAGGCATAGTCGCGCGAATTTACTCGCTGCAGTTATGGCGCAGGATCCAGTCAGGGCAGAGCTTGTGTGGTTGAGTGTTGAAGAAGGCAACTTTAAGGCAAAAGCAGCCTTCTAGCACTCACGACGAGCAACAAATTCTGCGGCTAATTGCAGTGCCTCAGTCGCCGTGTTAATTTTTGCTTCGGCTCTGGCGAGTTGAATGACTGACAATAGTTGCCCGATCAGTGGACCAGCAGGCAAGTGTAATGCCGTCATGAGATCTTGTCCTGTGACCAGCGGTGTGGCATGAGCAACAGGATCATCAGGCGTGAGAAAACGGTGAATCAACGGCGCGATCGCCTCCAGCGGTGTGCCAATCGCAAGGGCGATGAGGGCGATCGCCGGAAAGGTTGCCCCTGCACTTTGAAAGCATTCGTACTGCTCCCGCAGCGACAAATCAAGCCGAGCAAACGGTTGTAGAGACCAGATTGTGTCGTTGACGGCATCACGCTTTGTTGCAAGACACAGTTTTGGGAGGCATCTCAGAATAGTGCTCACTGCCTGAACCTCCGTGCGGCTATACTTCAGCCGTCGTAGTTGTAGTTCGGCTTGAGGAGCATCAGACGGCAGTAAACTCGTCAGCTTTGCGGTGGTTAGCCAGGTACGAGTAGACCCCGATACGGTCAGTTCTGGTGGTTTCTGCGATGAGAGTTGAACCTTACCAATCCCCTTTAAGGCTGGATGACGATGATTTTTAGGGAGATTACGAATGCGACTGAACAATTCCCAGCCAAACGCAGGAAAGCTGTCTTGCACCATGATAGCAGCCTGATCGATCGCGGCTACCAGTGCTAAACTTTCGGCGGTGGCAGCCGGAAACCAATCGTTCAAGAGTGCATCCTGCCAAGCCATTGTGAGCCAGATCGTGCCCCTTGTTGAACTTAGCAGGTAATTGAGTTCGGACTGTACCCGCTCGGCGGCAATGTGTTGCAGCAATGTTGCCAGTTCACGGATGACCGATCGCGTTTCAGCCTCGACCGTAAAACCCAACTGTGCTGCCTGCCGATATGCCCGCAATAGCCGCAGGGGATCTTCTCGTAGGTTTTCGGGCGACACCATCCGCAACTGATGTTTCTGCAAATCGGCATAGCCTTGCAGTGGATCGAGGAGTTGATCGGTATGGGGATTGTAGGCGATCGCATTCACCGTAAAATCCCGTCGCTCCAAATCTGCTTCCAGCGTTGCTCCCACCTGTTGAGCAAAGTCTGCGGTGCCCTGCTCAAAGACAACTCGTGCAATCTGGCGTTCGGCATCCAGCAGCACGAAACCTGCTTTATAGTGGCGGGCGATCGCCTGTGCCGTTTCGACCGCGCCCACAGGCATCACAAAATCGAGATCGAGATACTCGCTTTCTCGCTCTAACAAGGCATCGCGCACAGTGCCGCCCACCAAACATGCCGAGCGGGGCAACCACTCCAGGCTAAAGGGCCATGTTTTGGGAGAGAGCGCAGAAGACACTGCTGGCACACTCAATTGATACTCTAAATCTAAACGCTGATTCAAGCCCGTCCAATCCAACCCGCTGACAGTACAATCTGGCGCTAACGTCCTGAGCGCCTTGGCTCACTTACCACAGCCTAACGCCGCCAGCGCTTCTCTGCACGTTACTACGAGAATCAGCGTAACGAAAATCAACCTGGCAACCGCTGCATGATGAGTGCGTCTGAGCTAGAGTAGCAGAAAAGCATCTGACATTCTGAATGTTCACGCTTTGATGCGAGAAATTTGAGCCATGTGTATTTGCATCAACTGTCACTACGTCGATCGCTGCTCCACCTACAATGCGGTCGAACATCAGCATCAGCAGCCTCACCTGACGGAAACGCCCGATTTTGAGGCGACAGAACCGACCATCAACGTCAACATCCGTCAGGATGGCGAGATTATTGAGATGGAATGGGATGTGGTGGGCTGTCTAAGCTTTGCCGAAGAAAAAGGTAAATGGTCGAAGCTACGTCCGGGTGAACTGGTGCCGACTTAACGGTTTTTAGATCCCCGACTTCTTGAAGAAGTCGGGGATCTGAGAAGCCTTAGTCTGTCACCTTTCCGCGCAACGTTTTGATCTGCCCACGCTTCGTTTTGCTGTCGAGCCGTTTGCGCTGAGAACTCCGCGATGGTTTGCTGGATTTGCGCGGTTTGGGAAGCACGATCGCGCTTTTAATCATCTCCTGCAACCGCTTCAACGCCTCTTCCCGGTTTTGCTCCTGGCTCCGATGCTCCTGCGCTTTAATCACAATCACGCCATCTTTGGTCAGGCGCTGATCGTTGAGCTTTAAGATACGCTCTTTGTAGCGATCGGGCAGTGAAGACTGCACTACATCAAACCGCAAATGGATCGCCGTTGCCACCTTATTCACATTTTGCCCACCCGCGCCCTGAGAGCGAATGGCACTTAGCTCAATCTCCTGCTCTGGAATGCTCACGGTATTGGAAATTTGTAGCATGACGTGCTGATAAAGATAAGAGCCGACGAGCGCTCACTTGTTTAAGCAAACGCTTCTTCAGTTAGCGCATAGAGGCGTTACAGGTGAAGATCCTACGAAGGAAACCAACCGTTTTGACGCTACCGCATATCGTAGCCAAACAGATTTGGGTTGACTTCACCCAAATCCAGATCTGCCAAGCCGTATTCTGCCCAACGCCGATCGACCATCGCCGCCACTTCTGGATCAGACTCCAGTGGCGTATTCCAGACGCGATCGGTTTCGGGTGAAATTTTGGTCGTGGCATCAATGCCCATGCGTCCACCCAGACCAGCTTTTTCGGTGGCAAAATCCAGCGAGTCAAACGGCGTTTCGGGCAGGATGAACACATCACGGGCAGGATCGACCTTGGAGGCGATCGCCCACACCACGGCACGCGGATCGCGGATGTTGATGTCCTTGTCCACCACGATGACAAATTTGGTGTACGTGAACTGAGGCAGCGCGCTCCAGAAGGCAAGTGCGGCACGACGAGCATGACCGGGGTATGCCTTGTCGATCGCCAGAATCGCCGTCTTGTAGCTCAACGTTTCCATCGGCAAAAAGAAATCCACAATTTCGGGCACCTGTTGCCGCAAAATCGGTGTGTAAATGCGGTTCAGCGCCAGTGCCATCATTGCGTCTTCCTTGGGTGGACGACCGCTAAACGTGGTGAGATAGATCGGGTCTTTGCGATGAGTCATGCAGTGAAAGCGAATCAGCGGTGCGGCTTCATTCACCCCACCATAGAAGCCCATGTGATCCCCAGCGGGACCATCCACCCCTGTCTCGCCCGGAGTGATTGTGCCTTCGAGAACAATTTCTGAGTCAGCAGGCACTTGCAAATCCACCGTTTTGCACTTGGCAAGATGTACCCCTTCTCCGGCGTACAGCCCTGCAAACAACCATTCTGAGAGGTCGATCGGCAAAGGAGTCGCCGCTGCCATGATGAGGAGAGGATCAACCCCAAGGGCGATCGCCACTTCCAGCTTTTGTCCCCGTTCTGCGGCTTTACGAAGATGACGGGTTGCTCCTCTTACTGAGAGCCATTGCACCGTCATCGTGTTTTTAGACTGCAACTGCAAGCGGTACACGCCCACATTAATCGTTTTGTTCTCACAGTCCTTCGTGATCATCAAACCTAACGTCACTACCTTATTGGCATCATCTGGGTAGACCTTCAAGAGCGGCAGTTGGGTAAGATCCACGTCCTCACCTTTCACTACTACTTGATGGCACGGTGGCAGCAGATCGCGGCTGGGTTTGGCTTTGAGGACATCGAAGAGTGCTTGTCCAAGGGCGATCGCCTGCGGTACGGTTTTCGGCGGTCTGGGTTGATACAGCAGCGCCAGTTTCTTCCCCAACGTTTCCAGTTCGGCAGGCGTTTCCAGATTCATCGCCCAGCAAACGCGCTCTACCGTGCCCATCACATTCACTGCAACGGGATAAGGAGAGCCTTTGACATTCTCAAACAACAGCGCTGGTCCGCCTTTTTGCAGCAGTCGCTGAGCAATTTCGGCAATCTCCAAATCTGGATCAACCAGAGCCGTAATTCGTCGCAGTTGCCCACGCTGTTCTAGCTGTTTGATGAACCCACGCAAATCTCTCGTCATGATGAAGCCATGTAAAGCATCTCTTCTCATTATGAGGCGAGACTGTTTGCTCTGGACAGCGCCCACGAAGACAAGCCCGTTCATGCAGCCCGATATGCTTGCTTTCGCTAGGGCTGGATTAAGAAAAGCGATTAGAAATTAGTAAAAGCTATATTAACCTTTCGATTCTTATTTATTACTTATGTCAAGCTGAGCTGCTCAAGGTGCGATTTGTTACAAGCACGTAATCATACGAAAAGTCTGCTGCTAGATTTTTCTCTTGTCAAAGCTCCATAACTCCTAAACAGCCGCTTTGGTGTGACAAAGATACCGTTTTATCTACGTAGCTAGTTGGAGTTGTAGAGAACACAAACGCTACAGTTTCATCTTCTTTTGATCGTCGCTTTTGTACATTTTGCAGGGTGCCGTAATCGCTGACCTATGATAAAGTTACCGTGAAGCAGAGGTGCATTAAGCACATCAAGCGCAGGTAATTTTTGTATCCTTTAGAACTGTTTTTAGTTAAATAACTTGTTAGGGTACGCAGCTCACGTGCATTGTGGCTGATGCCATACGCGTTTTAACTAACGCCTTGTTCAAGGTTAATGGGAGCTTGAATGCTAGGCAACCTTATGAATTAATTAGTCGGTTTTGGTTTCTTTAAGCAGGCTTCTAGATGCTTTAGGTCAATCTCAGAAGCGTTGTAAGCCTGGTTTTGAACGTATGGCAAGATTGTCATAATGGTATATTCCTGATGTCCGGGTTCTGAATGTTCCTTCCCTGGAGTGATGTAGTGACAATAGCTTTTTTATAGGTTGATAGTCACATTCTAAATTGTAGAAAGCGAGCTGTGCTCTTGTCAGGATGGCTGAATCTGGCGCTCGTCACGCTTGGTAGTTGTCAACTCTAGTAGGAATGAAGCTTGTAAAGCCATGGTTTTTTCAAATCAAAAGCGTATTGCTCTAATCTCCGTTCATGGTGATCCAGCCATTGAAATTGGTAAGGAAGAGGCAGGAGGGCAAAACGTTTATGTGCGCCATGTTGGCGAAGCCCTGTCGCGTCAAGGTTGGTGGGTTGATATGTTTACCCGTCATGCACACCCTGAGCAACCGTCGATCGTTGAGCATAACCCTCACTGCCGCACCATTCGCTTAGCTGCTGGACCGCAAGAGTTCATTCCGCGCGATGAAATCTTTGAATTTTTGCCAGAGTTTGTACAAAGGTTTCTGGAGTTTCAAAAACAATTAGACGCACCTTATGAGTTGATTCATAGCAATTACTGGCTGTCTTCCTGGGTAGGCATGGAATTAAGCAAAAAGCTATCGATTCCGCAGGCGCATACGTATCACTCGCTGGGAGCGGTGAAATACAAGTCTGTTTCAACCATTCCCCTGATTGCAAAGACGCGCTTAGCGGTTGAGAAAGCGTGCTTAGAAACGGTGAATTGCGTGGTGGCGACTAGCCCTCAAGAACGTGATCACATGCGATCGCTCGTATCCGCTCGTGGCAATGTTACTATCATCCCCTGCGGTACGCGTATCGATCACTTTGGTACAGTGACGCAAGCAGATGCACGTCAGGCACTTGGCATTGCACCGGACGAAAAAGTGGTTCTGTATGTCGGACGGTTTGATCCTCGGAAGGGGATTGAGACGCTCGTGCGGGCTGTACACGCCTGTCAAGCGCGGGCAACCGAAAAAGTGCAGCTAATGATTGGTGGCGGTAGTCGCCCTGGACATAGCGATGGTGATGAACGCGATCGCATTGAAAGTATTGTGTCTGACTTAGGTCTTGAAAGCATCACTTGCTTTGCTGGTCGGCTCAGCCAGGACGATCTCCCGACTTACTACGCAGCGGCAGACGTTTGTGTGGTGCCCAGTCACTATGAACCCTTTGGGTTGGTCACGATCGAGGCAATGGCGTGTGGTACACCCGTTGTGGGCAGCGATGTTGGTGGCTTGCAGTTTACCGTTGTACCGGAACAAACAGGGCTGTTAGCGCCACCCAAAGATGTCCTAGCATTCGCAGCCGCGATCGATCGCCTGTTACTGAATCCGGATTGGCGCAATACATTAGGTCAGGCAGCTAGAAAGCGTGTTGAAGCCACGTTTAGCTGGGATGGTGTAGCAACGCAACTGGGGCAGTTGTATGACACACTCCTTGAAGAAGCGTCTCAAGCAGCATCTCAGGAGCTACCGTCTAAAACACTCGTTCAAGCCAGTGCTTGAGAGTTGGTCAAGCAGCTTTAGAGTAGTCCAGTTGGTGCAAGATCTTCCCATTGCCGCAAAGACAGCGATCGCTCGCGTGAGTCGGCAGCGATCGCCGCTACACAGTTTGGTGCTGGTGTAAAGAGCTGTACAGACCATGAGTGAACTGGTCGCACAGCATTGTTCCAACTGACGAGCTGGGCAATGTCACTGTGAATATGAAGTGCGATCGCGCTCAAATCCATTAACCCGTCTCCACTCGCTTTGAGCAATGCTTCTTTACACGTCCAGTGCTGAAAGAACGATCGCAACCGTGATGCTTCAGGCAAAGCATGAATAGCGGCATGTTCTTGTGGCGAGAAAAAGCGCTGTGTCAGTTCTTCCAAATTGTTAACTGGACGAAGATACTCCAGGTCAATGCCAACGTGGCAGCCACGAGCGATCGCGCATAGCATTAGCTCCTCAGAGTGAGAGATGTTGAACGTTAGACCATCGGCTAAATCGCTTACTAGCGCTGGTTTGCCGTGATCGCCATAGCAAAATTGAAGCTGTTCAGGCGATATTTGCAAATAGCGTCCTAAGAGCGCCCGCAAGATGCCCCGACCGACAATAAAGCGATGAGCATCGCGTGGAAATCGGAAGCGATCGGCTCGTTTTTGTTCATCAGCCGATAAAGTAAGGGCGAATTGGTGCAACTCGCTAGAGGTCACAGCAAGACTCGCTTGCCAGATGCAGATTTCTGTTGCGAGCAATGCTAAAGCGCCTGAAGGTTCGCCACGCGTCACGCTCTATACCCCAGCGTCTTGCAACCATTCAAGGATGAGCGGATTCACCAATTCGGGGCGATCGTCCTGGGGACAATGCCCCGTATCAGGAAGCGAAACAAACGTGAGCGGATGTGATTGGGCAAATTCCTGATAAATTGCTGCGCCCGCGATCGGTGTCCAGGGATCAGCGGCACCCCAGAGAACGAGCAACGGTTGACTCACGGCTGGCAGTAATTCTGCTGGGCTAGGACCTGGAGGCGCAGTGAGAACCGAGGCAAAGACTCGTTGAGCGCCGTCATCACAAGAGGGCACGTAGAGCATATCTACCAGTTCATCCGTGATGGCTTCCCGATTGCGATACACCTGAGCCAGTGTGCGACGAATGCGGTGCTTTTGGCGAATTTGATTGAACATGAAGGCACCGAAGCGGGGCGATCGCACTAGATTATTGAATATTGCCATCGCCAACCGTAAGGGTGGATTCAACTCACTGGGACGATGGTTCATACCGCCAGCACAATTCAGCAGCACTCCTCCAGACGCAGTTTCGGGATGGTTTGCTAACATCATCAGGCACAGCAAGCCACCGATCGAGTTGCCAATAAACACAGTCGGGACTTGAATGTGAGCGCTCCAGAAATCCTTCAACAACTCCTGCCAAAGTTCCAGGCTGTAGTCCAGCGCTGGCTTTGCCGAACCGCCGAACCCCAGCAGATCGATCGCAAATACCCGATAGCCGCCTGCTGCCAAGATTGGAATATTCTGTCGCCAGTGACCCAACGAAGCGCCAAACCCGTGCACCAGCAGCAGCGGCTTGCCTGTGCCAACTACGGTGTATTGAATGGAGTAGCCACGCCAGTCCCAGGTGAGTTTTTCCAATGGCGCTAAGGTCAGTTGTTGAGTCACCACAGAGTTTTATGAAGAATTTGCAACACTTCCATCATAGTATTCTGTGAGCTAGTCTAACCATTCAGTCGCATTGGAACTCATCGTGGCAAGTATTGTATGCCCCTGGCAGCAGCCAGCCGTCATTCAGCAGACCCAGCATTTATTACACAGCTTTCAGCATTGGCTCGATCGCCCGCTCCTAACGGTAGACGGATCGCCAGTTGAAACCGCAGAGGCACTGTTTCATGCTCCCTTCGTTGTGGTCTCTCATGGCGTAGAGACAGACCCCATTCTTAACTACGGCAATCGTCAGGCGTTAACACTGTGGGAAATGGATTGGGGACAGTTCACCCAAACGCCATCCCGCCTAACCGCAGAGCCGATGGAGCAGGAAGAACGCGATCGTCTCCTCGCACAAGCCAAAGCGCAGGGCTACATCAGCGACTACAAAGGCATCCGCATTTCCAGCACTAGACAGCGGTTTTGGATTCAAGATGTCGTAATTTGGGACGTACTCGATGAGCAAAATCAGCGCTGTGGGCAGGCGGCAAGATTCGATCGGTGGGAGATTTTAGAAAAGGCTAAAGGATGAAGGCTAAGGGCTAAGGGATAAAAAATAAAGGCTAAAGGATGAGAGTTTTAAGCTTTGAGTTATTCTTGCTCCCCCTGCTTCCTCTTCTCCCCCTGCTTCCTCTTCTCCCCCTGCTTCCTCTGCTTCTGACTCCTTACTCCTCGCTCCTCCCCTCCCATGCCTCTACCGATCGTCTACCACCCAAACTACGTCGCGCCGTTGCCAGACGGTCATCGATTTCCGATGGCAAAGTTTCGGCTGCTGTATGAGCGCTTGCTGGCGGATGGTGTGGCGGAGGTGTCGCAATTTCATACACCAGAGCGATCGCCGCAGGAGTGGCTAGAGTTAGTGCATACACCAGAGTATGTGCAGGCGTATTGTGACGGGACGTTGGATGCTAAAGCGCAGCGGCGGATTGGGTTGCCGTGGAGTCCCGCTTTGGTAAATCGAACGTGTGTCGCGGTGGGTGGTAGTGTGCTCACTGCCCAATTAGCATTGCAGTATGGCTTGGCGTGTAATACGGCAGGTGGCACGCATCATGCCTTTCCTGGCTACGGTTCGGGGTTTTGTATTTTTAATGATCTGGCGATCGCTGCCCGCGTTCTTCAAAAGCTGAATCTAGTGCAGAAGGTATTAATTGTCGATTTAGACGTGCATCAGGGTGACGGTACCGCGCTTATTTTTCAGGATGACCCCAGCGTCTTCACCTTCTCAATGCACTGTGAGGTCAATTTTCCGGGCACTAAGCAACAGAGCGATTTGGATGTGCCGCTACCCGAAGGGATGGAAGATGAGGCGTATTTACAAACGCTGGCGGATTACTTGCCTGATGTCTTAGACAAAGTGAAGCCAGATTTGGTGCTGTATGACGCTGGAGTCGATCCGCACTTGGACGATCGGCTGGGCAAGCTGTGTCTTACGGATACAGGGCTTTTTCGGCGTGAGATGCAAGTGCTCGGTACGTGTGTCGCCCAGAATTACCCGATCGCGTGCGTCATTGGTGGCGGCTATGCCGATGATTTACACACGCTAGTTTATCGTCATTCGCTGCTTCATCGGGCTGCTAGTGAAATCGATCGCCAATATCGGCTGTAGACTCTACCCTTTTTACACCTGCCCTTCTTACAGATATGTAACTGTGACGGAGTAACGCGAGCGGTTCATGCCAGGATAAAAGGCTGTAATCCATCACCGCTCCAAGCGAGCCGATAGCCACACCCGTAATCGTGATGCAAACCGATCAGCCAATGACTCCACTCCCCACTCCCCACTCCCCACTCCCTTCGTCCCTAGACGCTTTCTGGATGCCCTTTACCGCCAATCGGCAGTTCAAAGCCAAGCCTCGTTTGATGGCGGCAGCGAAAGGGATGTACTATACCACCGTTGATGGACGTGAAGTACTCGACGGTACAGCGGGTTTGTGGTGCGTCAATGCAGGGCATGGTCGTGAAGCGATCGCCGCAGCCGTGCAGTCACAAGTGATGCAGCTTGATTTTGCGCCGACCTTTCAAATGGGGCATCCAGGTCCGTTTGCGCTTGCCGATCGCCTCGTCAAAATGCTTCCTGGCGATCTCAACCACGTTTTTTTCACCAATTCTGGCTCCGAGTCAGTCGATACTGCCCTCAAAATTGCGTTAGCGTACCATCGCGTACGAGGAGAAGGCACGCGTACACGGTTGATCGGACGAGAGCGAGGCTATCACGGCGTTGGGTTTGGCGGTATCTCTGTGGGTGGTATTGCGCCCAACCGTAAGTTCTTCGGCAGCTTGATTCCGGGGGTTGATCACCTACCGCATACGCACAACCTTGAACACAATGCCTTCACGCGCGGTCAGCCTACATGGGGCGCACATCTGGCAGATGAACTGGAGCGCATCGTCACGTTGCATGATGCTTCGACGATCGCCGCTGTTATTGTCGAACCGCTGGCTGGCTCAACGGGAGTGCTGGTGCCGCCGAAAGGGTATCTGGAACGCCTACGCGCTATCTGCGATAAATACGGCATTTTGCTGATTTTTGATGAGGTGATTACGGGGTTTGGTCGGTTGGGGTCGAGCTTTGCAACAGACTATTTTGGCGTACTGCCCGATCTGGTGACGGTGGCAAAAGGCATTACCAATGGCACGATTCCGATGGGTGCCGTGTTTGCACGGCAGGGCATTCACGATGCCTTTATGCATGGGGCTGACAACGCGATCGAACTCTTCCACGGCTACACGTATTCCGGTCATCCCGTTGCCTGTGCTGCTGCCGAAGCCACACTGGATATCTACGAAGCAGAAGGCTTGTTTGAACGCGCCCACAGTCTGACAACCTACTGGGAAGATGCCGTCCATTCCCTTAAAGGCTTGCCCCATCTTATTGACATCCGCAATCTGGGTCTGGTTGCTGGCATTGAGTTAGCATCATCCGGGCAGCCTGGTGCTCGGGGCTACGAATGCCTGGTCAACTGCTTTGAGCAGGGGCTTCTAGTGCGTACCGCAGGCGATGTTATCGCTCTGTCGCCACCACTGACGATCGAAACTAGCCAGATTGACCAACTCATTGAGCGGCTTGCCAGCGTAGTGAAAGCGTTGTCATAAGCATAGGAACCGCCAATCTACAGATAGGCAAAGGGCATTGCTGCGGGAGCGATCGCCTAAAATTTTAGCCAGATTCAGCAGAATGTTGGATAAGATTCAGCCTTATGTCTGGACAATGTTGAAAGCTTTCGATGCTATTCTGCAACACGGTGGGTATATTTGCTGCTTCGTATTACGAGTCTTACGGATTCCAAACCTATGACTTAAATTCGTGGTTGACGGCTTGTAGCACTGTTACATACAACTATATGCAACGCTCCAAATCAGCTCAAAGCATCAGTCTTGAAGTACTTGTAAATGATTGAGCGAATTGGCTGAAGGTTTATTTATCCAATAAGGATAAAATCTTAAAATAATAGGTTTAACAACCTGGTTATGCAAAGGGTAAAGCTCGTCATACGTGTGAATAGATCATCCACCATAGACGTTGTTTCTTCAGAGTTGGCGATGGAGTTCACTTGACATTTATTCGACTTGCAGATCTAATCATTAACACTGAATGCATTGCCACAGTCAGGCTTAGTGCCTATGCAGCAGCGGATCAAAAGGAAGACATCCCTCTCGTTAACCTTTGTTTGATGTTGCCAGAAGGTTCAGTAGATGGTCAAACTAGAGTAAAAGCTGGACATCTTAGAAGTGTGGAGAAATTAGAGTTTGAAGGAGATTTAGCATTGGCGATCTGGAACTATTTTCTTGAGTCAGGTATGGTTCAAGTTTTATTTGATTGAGCTTTTTGAGAGAGCCACGAGCATTTTAATCAGGGGTGGAGCTTTAAAGCTTGAGGGTCTAGAAGTATCTCTTGTTTGAATTTATCTACAGCAAGTTTACTCACCTAAAGTAAAAGTGCTTTGTCGAAAAAGTTAGCTCAATAAAGATTTTGTAAAGACAGGATTACACTATGGCGGATTATTATTCTGTCGTTGTAGGCTCTAGATGCAAGTCTGTAATACAGGTCTTACATCGCATTCACCTAAAGATGCACATTACCGTAGGATGCGTTGGTGGCAGCAAAACGCATCATTGCTGGGGGTTTCCGGTGCGTTACGCTTCGCTAACACACCCTACATCTAATGCTGCTTCACATTGAATTGGTAGTACAAAGGTGCTAGCTCGCTGGGGGATCATCCGGCAACAGGAGCTTTCCACCGCTTACGACTGAACCGCGCATCACCAGGGGTATCTATCTTTCGCTTCAAACCTGGGTCATCTTCCGGTGGTGTTTTTAAGGAACTGGTTGAATGAGCTTTTTTAATGCAGACATCAATTTTGATGAACGCTTACCTGAGGAATTAACGCGGGGTCATGCTAATTGTGCGCCTCGTGAGGCATTGCAAGCATTTGACTTTGGTGCTCATTTGGAGCAGTTGGCAGTGTTCTTGGCGCAAACCTGGAAGGATGAGCATCCTGGCGCAACGGTGCATTCTGAAGATGACTTGAATCACTGCATTTTGGCAGTGACAACGGAACTGGCGATCGCCGCTAAAGCAGTTGGAGGTCCGGTGGCTCTAGCGATTTTGACTGGTGGCGGTTCCGCCGCTGCCCGTGCAGTTTGTAAGCAAGTGCTTGCTAACGACTGCGCGTAAGGTCTTTCCAGCCAACTGTGAGCGGATGGAGTGTTGCAGTCACGCTTCACCACAGAGTTTATAGCGGGAATTTTGCGGCTGAGAGCGCCGTAGAGTCTGGCATGTGCTTGCTTTTGCTATTTTTTCTGCAAAAACGTGGGTCTGACTTCCCTCAATTGAAGGCGATACAGCCTGTGAGATCAGGGTGTCGGGGAGCGGGTGTCGGGTGTATTTCACTTGAGCGAGCACTGTCATAGACCAATTTTGCAGCCAATTTTGCAACCACTATTGATGAGATCTGAGATGAGGCTTTTATGACAAACCAATTGACCGATCGAGTGCAGCCAGCGTTTCCAGTTGATGAGCCTGATCCTTCTAAGGACTCTGAGCGATCGCAGCCTCAGCTCAGCTCTGACCAAAGTAGAGCTAACTCTCTGCAACCGCGATCGCAACGGCAATGGTTCGGGACCCAATCCATACGACACAAGTACCTGCTGGGTTGGGTGACATCAGGAGTGTTGTCTATTGTGGGAATTGCGGGTGCGGGGGCATGGTTGACTGCCTCAATCACTCAGGGGCAACTGGCTGCTGGTGCAGGGCAATCGGCAACCGCTAAGCAGCAACGGACTGAAACAATACGTCAACTTGTCTGGCAGCAGCAGCTATGGACGATCGCGCTAGTGCTGACAACCCATACAGGCGTACTGCTATTGCTCTATCGGGCGATCGCCAGACCCGTCAAACGGCTACAGCAAGATACGCAAATGTTCTCTCTGGGGGCGCATGAGATTCGTGCCGAGGTGACGGCAACGGATGAAATTAGCAAAATCGCTCAGGTGTTTAACCAACTGGCAGATAGCGCAGTAGCGGCTGAATCACAGTTTGCTGACCAAACCTACCAGCGGGAAACTGAAGTCAGACAAACCCGCCTGATCGGTCAGATTGCAGGGGCGCGGGCGCGGACGGAGCAAGACTTAGAGTCAGTCTTAGAACAGGCGGTTCAAGGTGCGAAGGCAACGTTGAACGTGGATCGCGTGGTAATCTACCGCTTTTTCTCTGATTGGAGTGGCTATATCTCGACTGAAGCGGTGACACCAGGTTACCCGATCGCCCTGGAAGACAAAATCGAAGATGCCTGCATCAGCGACAGCTTAATTGAAGCCTATCGGCAGGGGCGAGTCGTAGCGACGAATGATGTCTTTAACGCAGGGTTTCATCCAGAGCACTTAAAGCTGATGACGCGGCTGCAAATCAAAGCCAATTTGGTCACCCCCATCCTGAAGGATGATCAGCTTTATGGGCTGCTGATTGCTCATCACTGCGTAGCGACGCATCGCTGGAATCCCGGTGAAATTGATTTTCTGAAGGAGCTTGCCATCCAGGTTGGGCTGTCCCTTGATCGGGTCACGTTTTTGGCACAGAAAAATGCTGAAACTGAGCGAGCGCAGCAGCTTTATCATATTAGCTCACGCATTCGGACGACGCTGAGTGACCAGGAGCTTTACAACACGACGGTACGAGGTGTGCGAGAGACGCTGAAGACGGATCGGGCGATCGTGTACCTGTTTGACGCAGCCTGGAAAGGCACGATTGTTGCAGAAGCGGTAGAGCATCAGTATCCCAGCGCCCTTGGCACGATGATTGCAGACCCGTGCTTTGCCGAAAACTATGTAGATAAATACAAGCAGGGGCGTGTGCAAACGTTGGAAGATATCTACAACGCTGGACTCACCGAATGCCATCTGGCGCAATTGGAACCCTTTAAAGTCAGAGCCAACATGGTTGCGCCGATCCTGGCGAACAGTACGCTGCATGGTTTGCTGGTGACGCATCAGTGCTCGCGGACACGCTCCTGGCAGGAGCCGGAAATCACCTTCTTTAAAGAAGTTGCGGCTCAGATTGGGCTTTCCCTCGATCGCAAGGGCGTTTTGCACCAGCTTGATCAATCGCGTCAGCAAGCTGAGCAGTTGGCAGACGAACAGCGTCAACAGCGAGAAATCTTGCAGCGGCAACTGGTGGTTTTGCTAGACCAGGTCGAAGGGGCGGCATCGGGCAACCTGACTGTGCGGGCAGATGTGACTGCTGGCGAGATTGGCACCGTGGCTGATTTCTTCAACGCGATCGTCGAAAGTTTGCGGCAAATTGTCGTGCAGGTGCAGCAAACGGCAACGCAAGTTCATACCGCACTGAGCGAAAACGAAACGACCATTCAGCAACTCGCGGCTGAAGCACTCCAGCAGTCAGACGACATTACCCAAACGTTAAGCTCTGTTGATCGTATGAACGCGTCGATCCAGGCGGTTGCAGAGAGTGCCCATCAGGCAGCCGCCGTTACCCATACGGCTGCTTCGACAGCAGAGGCAAGTCAGGTGGCGATCGACTTCACCGTTCACAGCATTTTCGAGCTACGCGAAACGATGTCTGAAACCGCTCATAAAATGAAACGTCTGGGTGAATCGTCGCAGGCAATCTCGAAAGTCATCTCCCTCATCAATCAAATCGCGCTGAAAACCAACATGCTCGCGCTGAATGCAGGCATTGAGGCAGCACGAGCAGGCGAAAACGGCTTGGGGTTTGCTGTTGTCGCCGAAGAGGTTGGGGAACTCGCGGCACAGTCAGCATCGGCGACTCAAGAAATTGAGCAAATCGTGGACGACATTCAGCGGGAAACACGTCAGGTGCTGGAAGCAATGGAGCAAAGTACGGTGCAAATGGTGGAAGGTACTCGACTGGTTGAAGATGCGAAGCAGAATTTGGGGCAACTCCGTTACCTCTCAAAGCAAACCGATCAACTTGTGCAATCCATTTCAGAAGCAACCATTTCACAAACGCAAATCTCCCAGGCTGTGGCGCTGTTGATGCAAAAGCTAGCGCAACGATCGCACCAAACCGCTCATGCCTCTCAGCAAGTAACCACTTCACTGCAACAAACAGTTGGCATTGCTCAAGCGCTGCAAGTATCAGTGAGCACGTTCAAGGTCGAGCGCACAAGTTGACGGGATGTTATTAACAGTTAGTGAAGAATAGTTAGTGAAGACTGACATCGTGATGCGTCGCTTCGCTTAAATCGCGTATAAAGCTCTGAATCGCTAGCCGATCGCCATACTCAATCAGGCGACTACTAAGCTCGATTGGAATATCTGTACCATCTTTGTGGCGCAACACGTGTTCAAAGAAAGACTTGCCGTGCAATCTCAACCGTTGCGATAGCTCGGAAAGCACTTCTGTACCCCACAGTGGTGCCACCTCATCAAGACTCAACTTGCATAATTCTTGACGTGTATATCCCAGTTGCCTGGAGGCGTTCGTATTTGCGTCCAAAATGCGTCGTGTCAAAGCATCCAAAATCAAAATCGCGTCGTTTGTAGACTCAAATAGATGCTGATACTTTGCTGCCGATGCTTGCAATGCGGCTTCTACCTGCTTACGTTCTGTAATTTCTTGAGTGCTAAAAAGGACAGCCTCAATGTGGTCAACTGTGCCTTGAATCGGACTGAGAGTGTACTCATACTCTCGCATCCCATGCAATGACGTTGTGAAACTGATTTCACTGGTAAGGGACTGCCCGGTTAAAAACACGGTTTCAAATTGAACTGTTAGTTGTGCGGTTGTCTCTGGTGGTAAAGCAAACGCCTGTATGGTTTGTTGAAGCGCATTATGCGGCTCTAACCCCAGCGATCGCACCCCCATCGGATTGATGTAGAGCAACCGCCGTGAACGATCGCAGACAAAAACAGGAGCTGACATGGTTGCCAGAATGCGCTCCCTTAAGTCGGTTTGAGGCTCTAACCGGGCAGCCAATTGCAGTCGACCCGGCTCTAATGCTTGCTGCGAACTATCCGTACGCTGACTGCGCTGGCTGATTTCAACGATCGTTTGCGGTAACAGGCTGATAGAGGCTTCACCAAGCGATGTTGCAAGTAAGGCTCTCAGCGAATGGCTAAATTGTTCCAGGAGTTCAAGACGATAAACAGTACTGGTATCTGTACAGGTCATTTTCTGTAGGCTGGAAAGCTGCTCAGAAAGGAGCGTCATACTGCTTTCTACCGTTTCCAGCCGCTGCTGAAGCATTTCGATCGTCACTGGCATTTTGGATGGCAACGACAAGCCGAATGCCTGCCCTAGTGCTTCGGCAACGACTGTGGTTCGGTCTTTGCCTGTTGCTCTTGCCTGGGTTTCGATCGCCTGTGCCAACAGCGCTGGAAACCGAAACGTCATCGATTTGCTAGTCATTGGCGGCATGGGATAAAGGTTGTCAAAACTGCTTAAGCCCTCGGAACGCTGCTGTTATACCTTTCCTATAAACTGTAGCTACAGATTCAACCCTTGGCTGGCGGTCAGCAGTCAGCGGTCAGCAGCAAGAACGAATCTGTAGGGCGATTTTGTAGAATTGGTATTACGTCTATAAAGCGGCAGGTACATAGCGAATGGTGCGATCAATCCCTTGCCGATCTGTAGAAGGTCGATCGTAGAGCAGTGCCCGACTGACTAACGACACCGCTGATGTCATACAGTGTAATCAGCCTATGACACAGCCTCATGCAAACCCATGCGTGTATTTACCTGATTTCAATGAGCAAAACCCGTGAACTTCTCAGCATAATTGCTGATATCTCTACACTTTTTCGATGTTGCGGACATCATAGCCAACTGGTTCAGGCTCATGTAAGACAGACCGTAAGGAAATGCTAAGGAATGAGAATTAAATAAGATTGGCTTTTGTAGGATGTGTCAGGCGTGAGCCGTAACGCATCACAAGCCTTGGAGTCTACGCAAGTATGTGGTTTGATTAAAGCCACGATCCTAAGTGTTTTGCAAACAACGATAAAGCTACGCTCTCGATTCACGCTCTCTTGAGCACGTAGTTGTTCAGGCTTACAGCGATTGCCTGCCCGTAAATGCAGTCATTGTTAGTAGCGCCGTCCCATAAGCAGCATCTGGTTGCTGCGATCGCTTCACTGGAACGCCAAGCTGTCGCAACCGCAAGGCAGTCCATGCCGCATTACGTGCCCCACCACCTGCCGTATAAACCTGCTGTAGTGGTGTTGCGCCCAACGCTTGCAGTAGTCGATAGCCTTCCGCCTCAATCCGCGCCATGCTCTCTAACAGTCCATGCAGAAACGCGACTGGATCGGCGGGTCGTGGTTCTAGACACGGTAACAGGTGGGGATCATTCACTGGAAAGCGCTCTCCTGGTTGCGTGAGCGGGTAATAGTCGAATGGACTCGTTTGCGCAACGGGAATGCGATCGCTCAAATCCACCAACTCTGCTGGGGTGAAAAACTGCTGTAAGACAGCGCCACCTGTATTAGAGGCTCCACCCACCAGCCAGCGATCGCCCAGCCGATGGCTATAGATACCATGAGCATTGTTTTCGACTGGCGTTTGGCTGAGCAACTTCAGCACGAGTGTTGATCCCAGCGAGGTAACGGCTTCTCCCGGTTGTGCTGCTCCACTTGCCAGAAACGCGGCAATGCTGTCGGTGGTTCCTGCACAAACCTGGCAGTCAGAAGGCAAAGTGAATCTCTTGGCAATAGCTGGCTGCACGGTTCCGATCGGCATTCCTGGTGCGACGACGCGGGGTAGAAGGGGGGCGATCGCTAAATCGGTCAGCCAATCTGGATAGCGCAAATTTGCAACGTCGTAGCCCAGCTTCAGGCTGTTGTGATAGTCACTCATGCCTAGTTGACCGTGCAGCAGAAACCCTAACCAATCTGCCTGATGCTGTAAGTATCGCGCCTGCGAAAAGACGGACTGCCGACTCCACCACAGCAGTTTCACCAGGCTAGAGGTGGCACTCAGCACAATCTGCTGACCGCGAGCGTTAGTGTAGAGCGCTTGCAAAAATAACTGTCGTAAAGTGTCCACTTCTGACGCTCCACGTGCATCGTTGTAGAGAAGTGGTGTTGTCACAGGTTGTCCTGCTGCGTTACACAGTAATACGGTAGAAGAGGTGCCATTGATGGCGATCGCCCTTAGTCTTTGCCGCTCTGCGCGATCGATGTCTCCTAACAGTGAGAACAACGTGTCCTGCCAGCAATCGAGCAGTTCTGACTCTGCGACGGTGCCAAAGGTACGGCTTGCTTGAGAGCACAGATGCGCTTCGGCATCAATAACGGCGAGGCGTGCTCCCGATGTCCCGAAATCAATGCCAGCGTAAAAACTCATAGCTTAGGTAGTTGTACAGAAATAACAGCATGGTCTGTAGCCGTCAGTCCTCAGCCGTCAGCTTGAACGTGAGCGCTGAGTGCTGAAAGCTATCCCAGCATCACTTTCACAAATCAAATCGGATCGCTATAGCTGATAGCTGATAGCTGATAGCTGATAGCTGATAGCTGATAGCTGATAGCTAATCCAAAAGTGTGCCGTTATTTTTTAGCAAGCTCTTAGAGAGTCGCTCACACAAGTGCTAACAATTTGGCAACACAATTCTCCTCTATGTCGTTAGTTGCGTGGTAAAGCAACGGGTTGCTCTGGTTTAATCTCTGGTTGCGCTTGTGTGCCTTGACGAACGGTCAGTACGTTCTCACTAAGAGGCGATCGCGGACGAGTCAACAGCCGGATCTCTTGTTCCAACTCCGTCTGTCCGGCTTTAAAGAAGTCCTGGGCGCTAGAAGGAGTCAAGTCCCGCGAAAATTGCTGTAGTTTGGATGGCGGTAGGCGATCGCTGTGAGGCACTGACTGAGCCAACGAGGCACTCGCCGCTACGAGCGTGAATGCCATCGCGGTAGAAAAGGCATAGACTACACGTTTCATTGGGTTAGCCCTCCTGAAAAGCAGCATTTCACTTCAAGCTAGCCTGTCTTGTCTGCTCCTGCCGTCCTCCGGTTGGAGCAATGTATCGCCATAGTCACATGCGCTCAAAGCTGCCCTCACCCTAGCCCTCTCCCAAAAGGGGCGTTGCTGGATCTGGGTGTGAAGCGCTTGGGTTGCCCTCACCCTAGCCCTCTCCCAAAGGGCGAGGGGACAAGCGTCTCTGCTCCCTTCTCCTTGGGGAGAAGGGTTGGGGATGAGGGCAATTCATACATGTATTCTGCAACGCCCCCAAAAGGAGAGGGAACAAGACTTCTAGCTCCCTTCTCCTTGGGGAGAAGGGTCGGAGATGAGGGCAAATCATACTTGCATTCAGCAATGCCCTAAAAGGCTTTTGCCCTAAGCGCTATTCCTTGAACCCGATCGCCTGCTCCAATGAAGTCAATCCTCGCTCCTCCAGCTTTTGCAGTATCCCCTCTAAAATGCGGCGCACCATCTCAGGACCTTCGTAAAACCAACCCGTGTAAACTTGCACTAAGCTAGCTCCCGCCGTGATTTTTTGCCAGGCATCCTCTGGCGTAAACACCCCGCCAACGCCAATAATCGGTAGCCTGCCTTGCGTTTCTTGCCAGATGAACCGGATCACGTCGGTCGATCGCTGCCTTAAAGGGGCACCGCTAATCCCACCCGCTTCCTCCAGTACCGACTTGCCCGTCGATCGCAGCACTTGCGTCTTCAACCCATCGCGTCGAATGGTGGTGTTAGTGGCAATCATGCCCGCCAGCTTGTGCGTCTGAGCCAGTCCTGAGACCGCAGCGATCGCATCCCACTCTAAATCAGGTGCGATTTTGATCAGCAATGGTTTCTGCTCAGCATTTTCTTGCTGAAGTGCCGCCAAAATTGGTTCGAGCTGATCGGCTGCCTGAAGCGATCGCAACCCCGGCGTGTTCGGCGAACTGACATTCACTACAAAATAATCACCCCAGTCCTTGAGCAAGCGAAAACTACCCACATAATCTGCCGCTGCTTCCTCTAGCGGAGTGCGTTTAGATTTACCTAGATTGATGCCGAGGGGGAAGGGAGTGGGGAGTGGGGAGTGGGGAGTGGGGGAAGAGCTTTGACCGCTGACTGCTGACTGCTGACTGCTGACTGCTGACTCCCACCGCTGCCGCAACGTTGCCGCCATCAGTGCTGCCCCCTGATTGTTAAAGCCCATGCGATTTAACGCGGCATTGTCTAACGGTAGGCGAAACAGTCGCGGGGTTGGATTGCCAGGTTGAGCAGTGAAGGTCACGGTACCGAGTTCTGCGAAGCCAAAGCCAAAGCTCGACCAAACGCCAGAAGCAACCCCATCTTTGTCAAACCCAGCGGCTAGACCGATCGGGTTGCTAAACCGCAAGCCCCAGAGCGATTGCGCTAGGCGATCGTCCTTCAGGCAATAGGCTTTGGTTAACTGAGCTTGAAGCCAGTGAGCAGGAGGCTGGTGGTGATGGCGATCGAGCCAACCCAGAGCGCTCAGCGTTTGCTGATGCAACCACTCTGGATCTGCCTTTAGCCCTGAGAATAGCGCTGGACGAATGACAGATCGATAGATGTCCACTGTTTTAAAGCTAGATATGTTTTAGAGCTGCGGTGTGTGAACCATTTGTGCTGTGCGATCGTAAGCATTACCATACCTCAAGCGTTGCTTTCTGCCTGAACGTTCTGCATTTGCACTGAACCCTCGAAAACAAACTAGGATGATTACTAACGCTCCTACAGGTGGCGGCAGTCTACTCTGGTTGCATTGCCCACCTGATTTCAGTGTAACTTTTTACCTGAAACTGATTACTTGCCAGTAGTTTGCCTGACGCAAGCTGCTCCGCTCATATTCGTTGTATTGGCGTACCTATCACTGCACTCAATGGTTCCACCAAAAGAGCCAAACGCCAACGATAAACAGTTGGTTGCCCTGGGGCGAGTCCTGCAAATTTTGCGGGAAGAAGAAAATTCCGATGTTCTCATTGATACCGCCCTTAATTACCTTGAAGCTGAGTTTGACTACAGCCTGATCTGGATTGGTCTCTACGATCGCCTGGAGCATCGCCTGTATGGTAAGGGTGGAACAACGCCGTCTGGCAAGATACCGCTCCTCAAGCAGCGGTTTTTGTTGAACCCTGGTGAGCTATTAGAACAGGTCGTCATTCAGCAACGTCCGCTGGCAGTTCCAGATTTGCGACAGGAACTGCGGGCTGGTGAGTGGCGCAAAGTGGCACAAACTTGTGACGTGCAAGGAACAGTGATTTTCCCGATTCGCTACAAGGATCGGTGCTTTGGGGTTACGCTGCTAGGCTCAACCCTCTGGGGTGCGTCACCGCGATCGGACGAAAAAGCTCGGCTGTCAATGGTTTTGGGCGGACTGGCAACAGCGCTCTATCAAATTGAAGCCGAGTGGCAGCGACAGCAAACCAAGCGCCCCGATCAACCATTGCTGACACTGTTGACGAAGCTGCGATCGCTCACTGGTTTGGGTGCTCGGTTAGAAGCCATTGTCGAAGAAACGCATAAGTTTGTGCAGCCAACGCGCACCAATGTGTACTGGTTTGAGCGCGAGCGGCGGTATTTCTGGCGACGTATCAGCAATCGTCAAAAGGCGGCAGGGTTCAGTGAGGCAACCCAACTCGCCTCAGGCATCACCGCGCAAGAAGTGAGCAGTTTTTATCAGGCGTTGCTCGCCGATCAACTGGTGGCGATCGGCGAGGCACACAGTTCCCTGAAAGCAGATACGACAAGCCGCCTGATGCAGCAAATGCGGGCGCGATCGCTCCTGGCAGCGCCAATCTTGTTTCAGAACGAACTGCTGGGTTTTCTGGCAGTGGAAGGGAGTGAACCTCGCATCTGGGAAGACGAAGAGAAAAGCTACATGCGCGGTGCAGCGCAAATCATCGCCCTGATTGCGCCCCTGGATGACATGGAGAACACTATTGACCAGATCCAGCGCGATCGCGTCCTCACTGCCGAAATTGCTCGTTCGATTTACAGCGAAGAGGATTGGAAAGCCACGCTCACCCTATCGGCTGAACAAGTTTGCAAACGTTTGAGAGCCGATCGCTTTTTGGTTTTGCTCTACAACTCAGAACAGGGCACGTTTGACCTTGCGTATCAAAGCCAACCAGCGAATCGTCGCCCGCTGACTGCACCACTTAGCACACTCAACGAAGCTGACTGGAAACTGCTGGAAAAAAGCCGCGACACTATTGGCATCGAAAATTTGGATGGTGATTTGCGCCTGCTGGCATGGCAAGATCGCCTGCTAGAACTGGGTGTGCGATCGCTCGTGCTTTGTAATGTCTCACTTGGACACCCCCTCGAAGGGCTGGTCGTCATTTGTCATGAAAGCCCGCGTACCTGGAGTCGCCCTGAGCATGATCTGGTGCGGGTTGTCAGCCAGCAACTGGGGCTGATTTTGCATCAGTGGCAACTGCAAAAACAAAATGAGCAACAGCAGAAGGTCAACCAAACCATTCAGTGGGGGCTGACGATGATTCAGCAAATGCACCAACTGGAGCCTCTGGAACGATCGGCGCTGCAACACATTGCTCAAGTACTTCAGGTGCCTCTAGCAACGCTGGTTGTTTGGTCGCCAGGTGAAACCAGCGGTCGAGTGGTCAGTCCGATCTGGAGCAGCGATCGGTTTACCATCAAAGTCGATGCAGTGATCCCAGTCCACACGGATGCCTTGATTCAGTGGGTGCTAGAAAGCGATGGCGTGCTGCCGCTAGCGATCGCTGACCTTCCTGCTGAAACACGCCAGTGGCTCACCGGATCTGGCATCGGTCAACTGTTGGCGATCGCTTTGAGAACCGCTCCAGACCACGAACCGTCAGGCATTGTGCTGATTGCTGATGGGGTTGATCGTCAGTGGTCAGAGCGGCACCTCAGTGCGTTGGGTACCCTCGTCAGCCAGCTAGCCTGGTCACGTCGCTACCTGACCTTGACCCAGAAACTGTCTGCTCAGCGTGAAGCGCTGGAGCAGTTGAACTGGTACAAGCAGCGATCGTTGGAGGAACTGTACCGATCGCTCCTCCCGAATCTGAAGCGCCTCCAAGACCTTGGCAACCCTAAAGATCCCCTTTTCAGCACTCGGCACCAGCAGATCTTACGCCAGCTTAACGATGCCGTTGCTCCACTTTCCCCATTGATACAGACAGAGCAGTGGCGACTGCAAACCCAACTCCGCACGCTCTCGCTGGTTAGTTTGCTCAAGCGATCGCTAGGGCGAGTAGACGGACTCATGAAGCAACAACAGCTCTGGTCTCAGGTACACGATGAAACCAATCTTACGATTAGTGGCGATATTACCAAGATTGAGCTGGTGCTGCATGAAGTCTTGCTGAGTGCCTGCCAACGGTCTGATGTGGGTGGACGCATCGACCTGTGGTGCCGTCAGATCGACAACCACTGGCTCGAACTTTCCATCACCGACAGCGGCGAAATGGAGCCACGCTTGCTGACCGAACTAGAAACCGGGCGGGCTACTGATCTATTAGCACCATCGACTCTTGATCAACCACCAGGACAACATCTGCACATCTGCCGATCGTTAATGAAGCAAATTGGCGGCGAACTGAATCTCTATAAACTAGACGATAACCGCATCTTGAGCCGTGTAGTCTTGCCATTGGCGACGAACGATCGTGCCACCACCCCACAAAAGAACGAGAAGCCTAGAGCCTAAGAAGCAAGCTGATAGACACACTGATCCCCTCTCTCTAAACCTGCACTCTCGAAGCTCCTAGCCGCTTTCGCCAGCCCTCGACCACGTTTCTCAGCTCGATCGACAGCCACTGATCGTACTGTGGATAAATTGGCAGTCGCGGTACCAGCTTCCAACCACTAGAAGCCAGACTGGTTGCCAGTTCAGCATCGATCGGGTGTGGGTAATCCGGATTCACTTCATCATGTGGTCCAATACCACCCAGGTCGCTTGCACCAGCGTCCAGACAGGCAAGTAATTGCGATCGCGAAACTAGATTCGGCGGAATTTGCAGTGCAATATCAGCAGGCAGAATGCGTCGAGCCACTGCGATCGTGGCAAGCAATTGTGCGGGAGAAAAGGCTGTACTTGCCCATGCTTCCGTTTGTCCAGGGCTATAGGGCTGCAAAATGACTTCTTGAATGTGTCCCCATCGTCGATGTAGTTGCGCGATCGCCTCTAATGTTTGCCAACGATCCGCTTCGGTCTCGCCAATACCTAACAGTAGACCTGTGGTGAAGGGAATTTGGAGTTCACCCGCTTGGGCAAGCTGCTGCAAGCGGAGTTCTGGACGCTTGCTTGGCGCATGGCGATGGACGGTTTGCAACAGGCTCGGTGTCACTTGCTCTACCATCAAGCCCATTGAGACATTGACGGTTTTCAGGTGAGCCATCTCAACAACGCTCAGCGGTCCCGCATTAGTGTGTGGCAGAAAGCCCAGCGACAGAGCCAGATCGCACAGTTCATAGAGATGTTGGAGCCAGCGCGATCGTCGATCGCTCTGAGGATGTACCTCGCCACTCAAGATCAAAATTTCAATGACACCCTGATGTTGGAGCGATCGTAGCTGCGCTTCTGCATCAGCCAGAGTTAGCCAATCGCTTTTGCCCGGATCAGTCCGAAAATTACAGTAGCTGCAACGGTTAAAGCACTCATAGGTCGGCACCAGCGTATAAGCAGGACTATACGTCGCAGTTTTAGCATTCATACAGCAGGCTTGAAACGAGCAATGTTAGATACAGGTACTCCGATCAGACGATCGATGGGGCACCAAGACCCCTGGAAAGTTTGTCGTCGCCACCTTACAGGCTAACCTTTCCTCAAGTTTCATCGCGTTGTTTCCGTGTTCTTTAAATGTCAGATTGACCCATCCCGACAATCCACAAGCTAGAGTTAAGCCTTTCTCACTCCTGCTCCGGACTTCTAACTCCTGCGGTAGCGCTTAATCGCAGCACCAGAACTTTTCACGTCCCTGGCAACTGCGCTTCTTCGCATAGACATTCTTCACATGCGTTTTGACCGTATTAAGGCTGATTTGCAGCATTCTGGCGATGTCCTGGTAAGAATATTCTTGCCGCAGTAACATCCAAACTTCTGCCTCGCGCTCCGTCAGGTCATACTTCTTACGCTCGATCCGTAGCTCCTCCTGCAAAAGGTCGTTGCAGTTTTCTAAAAACACCAGGATATAGTGCTGCCGACCCTGATCAGATGACTGGAGACCTGCATCTCGTTGAGTCGTTAGATCAAGCCAACGAGCGCTGATGCGGATGGTTTGACCGGTTGATGTCTGGCACTCCATGACAAAGGGACGATCGCTCCTCGATTCCTCTCGCATGAGCCGATGGCAAACTTCCGACACTGCTGGTGGCAACTCAAGTGGCGGAAATTCACTGCCCGACAGATACTGGCAGAGCGATCGCGCCTTGGCATTCCAGTACAACGGCTGTATCGTGCGAGACGTGACAATTACACCCTGATTCAGCGACTCCAGCAGACTACTCCGGATCAAGTTCAGCGTGGTTGCTTCGCTTGATGGTGCGTTAGCACCTTTCTGTGGGTCGCCAGAGGCATGTTTTGTCAGACGTGATGAAGGCTTACCAGCTTTTTCAGTGGTGCGAGGGCTAAATAGCGAACCAGGAAAGGGTGGTTCTAAAGAGGCAAACAGTAGGGGGGCTGTCATCGATCAGACTCCACAAACGATGCCGCTATTTTGATTGCTCCCCTGATGAAGACGCAACGAGCAATCCGCAGCCCGCAACAGATCGCCGAAGCAGGCTCACTTGCAATGCACAAATCCGAAGAGGGGTGAACTAATCCGAAGTGAGGTGAAGTTTTTTCCACTTCCGGATTGTAAGAAGCCTCCAGTTGGTCAATAATGAACTCAAGCCAGCAATATAGCTGTAGCCCTAAGCGCCTATCTTCGTTTTTAGCAAAGAGGCTGTGACAGAGGCGATCGCATCAATCTGCTTGAACATCAATCTGCTTGGACACTTTTGCCATTTCAGTCTCAAGAGACTCCTGATCCGGACACCGAATCAAACCGCTCTGCCCGCATCTAAAAGCAGAATCGATTGTTTCAAACGCTGACCTTTTAGCTTCACCAACGGCTTTCAGATTCCGCACAGCGACTCACCAATGTTCCTTATTGTCGGTCTAACGTTCATGAACGGACTCACCCATTTGGGTACTCTTCACCGTTCTCACGCCATGAGCCGCTGTCAAACGCTCAAGAAAAATCGTTAGTACTCGTCCTCTCTCCATATCTGGCAAATCAATGAGTTCTCTGAAGCCTGTGCCCCAATCTGATGATCGGTTAGACCCGGAGTCGCTTGATCGGTTTTTCCCGCTGGCAGAACAACGCCTCTACATGTCGATGCTGATGGGGCGCGGAGGCTTGACGCGTCGTCGAGCAGAATATTTTGTCCGTCTTTGGGCATACCTGCTGCTCAAGCAACGGCAGTTGTCTAGCGATCGCTTAATGCCACCACTCAGGCAATTGCATTCAACAGATGGTTTAATCGCTTGTACGCATCGAGAAGCCGCAGAACTGTTTTATGGCAACCAGGATCGAGGGAGCGATCGCGCTGCTGGCATGATGATCGATCGCTTCGTGGCACTCGGTCTGCTCGAAAAGCAGTTCGATGGACAAACCCTTTGCCTTCAGATCCGCTCGATTCCAGAGCTAGAAACACGTCTTCAGCCCCAGACACCCGTCACGCTTGTTCCAGATGCATTTAATCCCCGTACAGATACGATCCCGATCGCAAATCTCATCGCCCGCACCTATGCGGAGTTGATGAAAGACGTTGCTACAGCCTCCCACAAAATTGCTAAAGCGTTACGCAGTTGGGCACAACAGTATCCCCACGGGTTGCGGGTTCTTCGTCGGTCTGACAATCTCAACCCAGTGGGTATTTCAGTGCTCTACCCCGTGACCAGCGAATCGGAAGTTCACTTCTTTCAAGCACCGAGTAAGAGCTTTTATCTGTCCTCTGATGTCACTATCGATCCCTTCACAATGGCGGTTGTCGGCGATCAAGACTGCACATCTGTTTATATCCGCTCCTGGGTCATTGATACCCCTTACCTTCAAAGCGAGAACATCTACTTGTTGCTGGAAGACAGCCGTAAGACGCTAATACAGATGCAGCAAGATTTTCCCAACCTCTGTGATCTCTACTCGCTCATCCTGCATCCTCTCTACGAAGACTTGCGTTTGGCATTGGGCTTTCAAAAAACGTTTCAAGATACACAGCGGTCTTACCACTGGGTTTATCTCGCGCTCGATCGCTTTGTAGAGCTAGACATTGAGCAAGCGCTGAGCACTATGAAGCAAAGTCTGAGCAAGTAAAACCACTCGCCAGAAAGCGGCAATAGTGTTCTGCCAGTCTTTAAATCAAAAAGCGATCGATGAGCGCGCTTCAGATGACGTTGCTGTAACGATGTTTTCTCATAAAAGTAGACACACGTTAAGGACGATTTACAAAGCCTGGGGCTTTGCTCACAGGCTGTCCAGAACATTAACACACTGAACTACCTTAGCTTTTGTTGCATCTACTTTACAAAAAGCAATGTTCGGTTTATACTACTAAACATGCAGGTAAAACTGCTAAATACGTTAAACCAAGCACTCATAACCACCATGACTACGACTTTACAGAGACGCGAGAGCGTCAACGTCTGGGACCAGTTTTGCAACTGGGTGACCAGCACCGATAACCGCCTGTACGTAGGTTGGTTCGGTGTCTTGATGGTACCCACCCTGCTGGCTG